>JAFDEE010000099.1 GCA_019310525.1 Deltaproteobacteria bacterium
TACAGGAACTTCAGGGTTGACTTGATGGGCCACGAATTCAAGCAATCGCCGATAGTTCTCCTGACCGCCCTCGGCCAGGTAGGCATAAGCCCGAGCGCAGACCGAGATATCTACGGTAGCATTGCGTCCCCAGTTGGCCGGGTCAAAGGAGGTCGTGATGATGGCCGTGGAGCTTGCGAGCTCGTCAATACGGGCGCTGACCTCCTCCCAGAACCCATCGGTGGTCCAGTAAAAAAGAATAGCATCGGCGTCTGCGGCCCTTGCCCAGAAATGCTCCAGACATTCTGCATTGTTTTCGATCTCTTTTTGCGAAAAAATGGCCAGCTCCACATGGGGACTTTCTTCGGCAGCCGCCAGAAAGGCGGGCAAATAGGAACCCCACATAATGCTGACGATTCGAATGGGTTGGGTGGTGGTATTCATGGGACACTTTCCTATAGTTCTATTATGGTTGCATTTGATCTCTCGGCGCACCTGAGCGGCTGGATGTGGAGATGTCCGTTCTCCCGGCGGACGTCGGCCTCCACGCCGTACACCTGGCGAATGTTCTCCGGGGTCATTATTTCGGACGGTGTTCCCGAGCAGAACATCCTTCCCCGGTGGAGCATCATGATCGTGTCAGAAAATCTGGCCGCCAAATTCAGGTCGTGCATGGCCATCATGGCACCGATCCCTTTGCTTTTCACCAGCGTGGTAATTACCTCCAGCATCTCCAGTTGATGACGCAGGTCCAGGCTGCTGGTCGGCTCGTCCAACAACAGATAGCGCGTATCCTGGACCAAGGCCCTGGCAAGTAATACTTTCTGGGCCTGCCCGCCGCTGAGCCGGTCCATATCCCGCATGGCAAGATCAGCCAGATTCATCTCCTCAATGATCTTTGCGGTTCGCTCCAAATCCTTTCGGGAAGGTCGCCAGGCAAGATACGGCCTTCGTCCTGCAAGGACCGTATCAAAAACGGTCATTGGGAATCTGACGGGCATGTTCTGGGGCACATATCCCAGGTGTTTCGCCAGTTCTTTACGAGGCATTCGAAACGTATCCCGGCCCTCAATGAGAACAGATCCTCTGGCAGGCCTGAGAATACCGGCGATGCATTTGAGCAGGGTGGTCTTGCCGACACCGTTGGGTCCGACAATGCTCAGAACCTGGCCTTTTTCTACGCTTGCTCCAACACTTTCCAGCACCCGCGCACCGTTATAGTCGAAGACAAGATTCATTGCCTGCAGCATCACCAGTACTCCCTGGAACGTTTCATCAAGAGATAGAAGAAAAACGGCACTCCGATGAAAGAGGTCACAATCCCGATGGGTATCACCTGGGGCGCCCAGAGGGTCCTTCCCAGCGTGTCCGCAGTCACAAGAATCACGGCCCCCACCAGTGCCGAGGCCGGCAGGAGAAACCGGTGATCGTTTCCGATTACCATACGCGTGATATGAGGCGCCACAAGCCCCACAAATCCGATGACTCCCGTAAAGCAGATACAGCCGGCGGTCACCAGGGAAGCCGCTGCGACTGCCCACATCCTCAGCCGATTCACGTTTACTCCCAGGGCCAGGGCCGATTCGTCCCCGGATGCCAAAAGGTTGAAATCCCACGCCCTGCGCAAAAGTATTGGAAAGGGAACCAGGATCATTGCCGCAGCCAACCCGATCTCGTTCCATCCGGCCTTGGAGAGGCTGCCGAAAAACCAGAACACGATCTCATGAACCTGTTCCATGGTTCCCATGTACTGAAAAAGGGACGTGAGGGAGGAAAACAGGAACATCAGCGCAATGCCGGTCAAGATCATGGTTTCGGAGGAGGCGCGTTTCATCTTGGCAACCGCGATGATGACGGTTGCCGACACCAGGGAAAACAGGAACGCGCCGCAGGCCACGCGATATGTTTGGAAG
This sequence comes from Deltaproteobacteria bacterium, assembly GCA_019310525.1. Taxonomy (NCBI): domain Bacteria; kingdom Pseudomonadati; phylum Myxococcota; class Myxococcia; species Deltaproteobacteria bacterium. The sequence continues at coordinate 1,893 of JAFDEE010000099.1, forward strand.
CCACCTCCCCAAAAAAGAATGACGCTTACGGCCCCAAAGCCCGCGCCCGAGCCCACACCCAGGGTGAAGGGGGAGGCGAGGGGATTTCGCAGAATGGCTTGAAAAACCACGCCCGCCAGCCCCAACCCGAAACCAACAAGCGCCGCCATTACGATGCGGGGAAGCCGCAACATCCAAATGATGCTGTGGCCGCGGCCCATGTCTCTATGCAAAGATGAAACAATTTCCCAAAAGCTCATGCCAGAGGCGCCGCAACAAAGCCCTATCGTCGTTGCCACAATGAGCAAAATGATGGCAGAGGCAAGAAACAGCGTTCTTACACGGGCATGAGTTTGATAGCGTAGGCACAGGGTCTCGGCGTTTGTGCTCATCTGCCGCCCCCCTGGATATTATCTGATACGAACACCCCGTGGTAAGCAATGCCCTGAAAGGCCTCCAGATACTCTTTGTGCAGTGCTTCAGGGTTGAGGTCGGGGAAAAGATCGGGGTGAATCCAGCGGACCATATGGGCGATGCCGATGATGGCCCTGGGACCAGTCCAGATGGCACTGTCCATGACATGGACGTTGCCGGACGCTACAGCCGAAATATGATGCCAGGCAGGACGCTTTAGTATGGCGTCGCGACATTTATTGAAAGGCGCCGGGTCCCTAAGGACATAGCCGTTGCCATAAGCAGCCGCCTTGATGATCACCTCTGGATTCCTGGACAATACCCACTCAGGGGTTACGCGCGGGTAGGGGATGGAAAGGCCGGCTGCAATATTGCTGCCACCGGCGAGCACGCACATTTCGTCTCCTCCCGAACCCGGACCGGCGGCATGATAGTCGGTATAACTTTCAATGTAGACCGCCGGGCGCCGCAGAGTTCGGGCAATTTTTTCCCGGAATACCCCGAGATGCCGCCGGTACCAGTCACAGAAACGTACGGCCTCCTTTTCTCGATTTAGCAGTTGTCCCATGACCCTAACTTCGCGTTCCAGCGTGTCAACTTTGTAGAAGTCGAGACGCAGCACTTGAATTCCGAACAAAGCCATTTTGTTTTCCAGCAACTGTCCGGGGTTCCGGCTGTAAGCAATGACAAGGTCGGGTTTGAGGGCAGCTATGGCTTCCATGTTCGGCTCCCGCCAACTGCCGACCTTGGGTCTTTGAGCCAAATCACCCCAGAATTCACGCTCCCGAACGACCTCGGAAAACACACCCGCAACGCAGTCTTCGGCCTTTAGTGTACGGAGAATTTCCAGAATATCCGAGTTCAGGGCCACGACCGTTTTAATCGGCAGGCTGAGCCGCACCTTTCTTCCCCGGGCATCTTCAATGGTCACCGAAGCACCGAAAGCCGATGCCGTCCAAAAGTTCAGAAACAGTGCGACGGCCAGCCAGCCAATCCAAAACGTCCTTGCTGATATACCGTGAGTGCTCAAGTTAGTATCGCAAGGTAAGTTCGGCGAAAAACGTCCGGCCATCGGTTTTGTAATATTCGTAGTATTGCTCATCAAAAATGTTGTCCACGGAAAGAGAAATCTCCATCCATTTCAATGGTGTTACGGTCACCTTGGCGTCCATGAAAAAGGCCGGCTCATACGTGCCGTACACCCCTTCTTCAGTGTCCTTGTTATCCGAGTTGTTGTAGATCTTGCTGTAATAGCGCCCCACAAGATTTCCCTTGAACCATTTGTAATGCGCGTCCAGGCCGATATTCCAGGCGATCTCGGGAACACCGATAACCTGCTTGTCTTCGCTGTCCGGATCTGCAGGATTATCGGTAATTTTTGCATCGGTATAGGTGAAGTTGCCCCACAGCGTAAGCCAATCGGTTACCTTCTGGGAGGCTTCAATCTCTAGACCATAGGTTTGAGCCTTACCGGCATTGGTCCGGACCTTGGTCGAGCCCTCGGTCCTGTAATAGATCAGATCGTCGATATCGTTGCGGTATCCAGTCAGGGAAAGACGGGTCTTTTTGTCAAAAAAGTACTGGTCGATGCCTATTTCATAGGTCCAGACGGTTTCGGGCTTCAGGTTTGGGTTACTTTGATAGGTTGTGGAATAATACTGCCAGGTGCGATAAAGCTCGTAAATGGTCGGCGGCCGAAAGGCGTGGCCGACGGAGGCTCTCAAGGTGGTATCGGGAAGCGCCTTCCATACGGTGGCGACCTTGGGGCTTAACTCGTATTCTTTATTGCTGTCGTATCGGGTTTCTGATCCAGGGACTCCCGAGGCGCCGTCGGAGACCTTCCATGTATCGTAGCGAAGCCCCAGGTAAAGGGTCAGCGAATCAATGATCCACCATTCGTCCTGGATAAAAACAGCCCATGTTTTAGACTTCCCACCGGAATAAAAGGTGCTCGCTCCCCTGCCGTAATAGCTACGGTAAAATGGAATGTCATACTCATTCGTGTCGACTTCATCTGTTCGATACGAAACACCAAAGGTCAGAATATGAGATTCCCCTAAGGGTAAGTCCCCTTGCAGTTCGCCAAACCAACTCTCCCCTTCAGTAATTTTTAAAGAACCAGGAGAATTACTGTAGTCAGTCAATCCGCTGCCGGACTCCAGAGTATATCGGGATTCCAACTGGACCGTCCCTGCCTGGGCATTGACCTGCAGTGGCCCGAAAATCTCCTTGAAAGCCAGAGTGTATGTATCGTTTTCCTTTTTCCCGATGCCCGTGTAGCTGATAAAGTCGTTGGGCCGAAATCGGGCACGCTGCCCGGAACCTGCAATGGCGTAAGTAGAATTATCGCCGAAGGTTCCCATGTAAGTGTTGGGCGGTCCGTAATCATATTCATAATCTCCAGAAACTGCCGTAAAAGAGAGTCGGCCGGTATCTGAAAAGTCAAGGCTCAGTTTTCCGTTTAACACCCGGCGCTCGGCCCCGTTTTTGCCCTTGTCGCCCACCACCCATCTTGTGGGTTCACCGTATTTATCGTTCATCAGATAGCCGCCGGAGACGTTTCCGGTTCCGGAAGAAATCGACCGAACCACCGGGGTTGATTCGTAACCATCCGTCTTTTCCTCTTCGTACCCAATCTGAAGGCCTAGCCGGTTCCAAAACCGGTTCCCGATACTGACTCGGCAGCGCTGCGTGTCATGGGTGCCATAGCCTCCGTTCAATTCAAGTTCCAACTTCTCAGGGGTCTTGGTGATGATGTTTATGACCCCTCCCATGGCGTTTCCTCCGTAAAGCGCCGACGCAGGCCCCCGGATGATTTCGATCCGTTCGATATTGTCGGTGGGCAGCGCACCCCACTCTACACCGCCGGTATAGGCGTCATTGATCGGTTGACCGTCGATCAACACAAGGGTGTACTTGTCACCGTTAAAGCCGCGCATTTTAACGGACGCGGTGGAATCCATGAGCCCTTTCGACCTTTTGACAAAGACGCCTGAAAGGCTATTGAGCGCGTCATCCACGGTTTGGACATTTTTCTTTCTCAGGTCTTCCTGGTCGATGACGGTCACGCTTCCGGGAACATCTTCGACCTTCTTTTCGGTTTTAGTGGCCGTGACCACGATTTCTTCCAATCTGACAGCATCTTGTCTTGCTTGCCCTGCTTTGGCCACGTGAGGTGCTGCAAAACAAAAGATTGCAAGCGCTACAATCAACCAGTTCCCATCTCTCATCGTTCATCTCCTCCCTTTGACTTTCTATCAATCATCGCATAGTGCTCCGAGGGGCCCACATTTTGGCTGTATGGTTCTCGCATTGACGGGAAAGAGATGCCGTGTTACCAAATAATTTGAAGCATCCCTTTCCCGGGAGCGCTTCACCTGGAAGGCGGCATAGTGCCTTGGCCGGTGCGTGCCGCTTTCCTATCCCCCATCTCAACATATCTGTTCATTGCCCATACTGGACCCATGCCAAGGGGGGGCCCTACATCTTTCTGTTCACCACAAAAAAGGCCACGAAGCCGCCTCCCTTGCCGGAAGCGTGGACCTTCGTGGCCTTTTTTTTGTATTTTATGCAATCTCCGCTAATACCTGGCGGAGAATTATATATCTCGGGATTCGTTAAACCCCTTGTGCCCTTAAACTGAAATCCAATTGGGAACGGCTTCTGCCGCCATTACAAAAAATAAATTTTTACTTCAGTCATTTTGAGAAGTCAAGCTTTTTCGCCTTCAACCGCAGGGCCTTCTTTGCCCTATCAGATTGAAAATGCGCTCAAATTGAACAATGCTATTTTCAGCCGCCTTCCGCTTCAAATAAAGAACCGTGGAACCCTAGGGAATGGCCCCACGGTTCTTTTAGTTAGTCTGGTTTCCATCCATAAATAGCCCTTTTCCCCAATCTTCCGCCTTCGACACGGCTACGGTGTGACAAGCTGCATCAGGCTCAAACCGGGGATCCGCTCTAAGGGGTAGGGAGTAGTCGCTACGCACGGACAAATTTTAATCCTCGAAATACTTCAATGTATTCCTGGGGTTGAATTTTTGCCTTCCCCTCCGGGGCGTAGGCCCTACGGGCCGGAGGCTTAACCTTGAATAAAATTACCCAGTCATGGATGGACACTTCTTTGATCTATCCTATGCGATAACAAGGCCCCGGCTGAGATCCGCGGGGAACGATCCATGTGCGCACTGGCTGCGGCTTGATAGGCGAAAAATGTGTTCAAGAAACCTTAGGGCGATACAATGTCAAGAGAAAATTGCCGCAAAGATTTTTATTGACAGGACCGAAATAATTATTTAATGATTTATTTTATCATATGAGGATGAGGACAAAAATGATCAGCAATCAATCCTGGCAGAGCTATTACTGGTTTTATTTTTCCGGGAGGGGTCTGCCCATGGATTGATTGAATTTTGCTTTTTGATTTCCAAGGCCGTGGGCAGATTAAAGCTCACGGCCTTTTTGTTTTTATGGGGTGAATAGTGTCACTATGAACCGCTGGTCACCGTTACCCTTTTCAAGGAGTGTCCCATACAAATACTTCACCTTTAGGGAGCAACCAGAGGAGGAAAATTTTGAAGAATGAATGTGGTTCTTATCGGGTACCGTTGCAGCGGTAAGACTTTAGCAGGCAAGATCATTGCCGGGAAACTTGGAAGAGAGTTCATGGATACAGATAGATTGATTGAGCATTATGCTGGTTGCTCAATTGTCAACATCGTTTCCAGAGCTGGATGGGAGCATTTTCGGGAGATTGAAAAAAGGGTGATTGAGGAGGTTTCCCAAAAAGATGATCTGGTGATTGCTACAGGAGGTGGCGTTGTACTCGCTCAAAAAAATGTGCGCAGTCTGAAAAGAAACGGATGGGTGGTATGGCTGAATGGAAAGGTCGAAGTGCTAAAGCAGAGGATGCTTGAAGAACAGAGGGCAGGCAGAGTTCGTCCTGCTTTGAAAGGCGTCGATCCTATTGATGAGGTTGAACAGGTGTTGGCAGAGAGGAGCCCGCTTTATAAACAGGCAAGTGATTTCATGGTGGATACCAGTGCACTGTCGCCCGAAAAAGTGGCGCTCTTGATTATGGATGCTATACCAGTTGAAATGAAAGGGAAGGGTTGTGCCGGGTAATACCTTTGGGGAGATATTCAGAATTACCACATTCGGGGAATCCCATGGTGAAGGGATTGGGGTGGTTATTGATGGTTGCCCTCCCATGATTCGACTGTCGCCCGTGGACTTTTTCGTAGATATGGCCAGGCGAAGGCCGGGGCTTCGTGCTTCTGATACGCCGAGAAAGGAAGAAGACCACGTGGAGATCCTCTCCGGTGTGCTTGAAGGCCTTACCACGGGGGCTCCAATAGCCCTTTTCATCCGTAACCGCGATGCAGACAGCAGCCCGTACGAGATCCTGCGCCACCTCTTCAGACCGGGGCACGGGGATTTCACCTACTTCAAGAAATACGGTCACTTTGACTTCAGAGGGGGAGGCAGATATTCAGCCAGGGAGACCGCGGCCAGGGTTGCCGCCGGTGTGGTGGCCAGGAAGATCCTTGAACCATTGGGTGTAAGGATCATGGGGTATACGATCGAGCTAGGCGGTATCCGGGCAAAGCATATAGATCTGGATACCATCGAAAAAAGCCCCCTTTTCTGCCCGGATCCGGATGCCTCCACCCGTATGGAAGAAGCGCTGACCATGGCCCGGAAGGCAGGTGATTCCCTGGGGGGTGTTGCAGAGGTGAGAATTACCGGCTGTCCCGCAGGGCTTGGTGAACCTGTTTTCGACAAGCTTGATGCGGATCTGGCAAAAGCGGTCTTCTCAATCGGAACGGTCAAAGGCGTCGAGATAGGTGCCGGGTTCGGGGCGTCAAGGCTCAGGGGGTCCGAGAACAATGACCCCATAATGCCGGATGGTTTCAGGACGAATCATGCCGGCGGGATCCTTGGCGGGATCTCCAACGGCGACGAAATTGTCCTGAGAGCGGCAATAAAGCCTATTCCTTCTATCAGGTTAGAGCAGGATACCATTGACAGGCAGGGGCGGGCAAGGAAGTTGAAACTCTCGGGAAGGCATGATGCCTCAGCTATACCCCGGGTTATCCCGGTACTGGAGGCAATGGCTGGCATTGTTCTGGCTGATCATTATATGCGAAGCCGGGTTTTTCAGAAGGAATGAAAGTGCCGGAAGAAGAGAGGCGAGCCGTCGACATTGATGTAATCGAGATTGTTTGTCGGGTAAAGGGCAGGATGTTTCAGGAGATGGACACGATCAGAACAGAGGAGTTCAGGAGATCGGCAGCAAGCAGGGTCAGCGGTCAGCAGGCCGGATGCTTTTGCTACACCTGGCGGTATGATCTTTATTTTTGCGGTATGATCTTTATTTTTGGGGGTGGAGGGGTCCGCCCGTGGGCTGGTAGGTGAAGAAGTAGACCGGGCCGTGGGTGGAAATACTACCTCTCACGGCCTTTTTTTGTGAGGGCATGGGGAACAAATTGTTAAGGCTGTGGTGATTGGTTTGCCCAAGGAGGGAAAAATGAATTACCCCGCCGCAAGCAGCGGGGTATCAATCAGGAACCTTGTATTTATCGCCGCAAGCGGCGGAGAATTCAACCCAAAGGGATTAAATAAGGGGGGTGCAAAAATGATTGGAAAAGGGCTCAGACTGGAGAGAATCATCAATCGGCACACGGGAAAGACCGTGATCGTTCCAATGGATCATGGAGTCAGTTCAGGTCCGATTACGGGCATAACCAACATGGAAGAGACGATGAGCCGGGTGGCAAATGGAGGGGCTGACGCCGTGATAGTACACAAAGGAATAGTGGCCCACGGGTATGGAAAGGTCCGGTCGGAAATGGGCCTTATCGTCCATCTATCGGGGAGTACATCCCTCTCACCTGAACCCAATGCCAAGAGCCTTGTCTGCACTGTAGAAGAGGCCATTAAGCTGGGCGCAGACGCAGTCTCGGTCCATATCAATATAGGCAATGATCGTGAAATGCAGATGCTTGCCGATCTGGGCACCGTCGCGCATACGGCCGGTGAATGGGGTATTCCTCTCCTTGCTATGATCTATCCAAGGGGAGAGAGGATCAGGGATGAGTTCGATCCCAAAGCCGTTACCCATGCCGCGAGGCTCGGCGCTGAATTGGGGGCCGATGTTGTCAAGGTATCTTACACTGGAGACCCAGAGTCCTTCAGTAAAGTGGTGGAAGGTTGCCATGCACCGGTGGTTATCGCCGGCGGTCCGAAGGCGGATACTGACAGGGCCGTCCTTGAGATGGTCAAAGGGGCTATTGAGGCAGGAGCGGCAGGGACCTCCATCGGCCGCAATGTCTTTCAGCACAGGGATCCGGCCGCAATGGTGGCAGCACTTGCCATGATAGTCCACAACGGGGCGGATGTGGAAGAGGCCCTTCAATTCCTCAATAGCAGTAAGGAGAAAAAGGATGATACAGGCGCCGGAAGAGGACGGGAACTGGCTGCTGCTTGAAAAATTAAGGCGCCGGATCGACCGGATAGATGATCGGATCCTCTCCCTTCTTTCAACAAGACAGGAGTTTGCCGCTGAAATCGGAAGGTGCAAGAGGGAGCTTGGTCTCAAAGTATTCGATCCTTCACGTGAGCGGAAAGTCCTGAGCTGGCTTGTCTCAAACAGCAATGGAAACCTGAGTGAGCAGGCCATCAAAGGTGTTTTTTCAGAGATCATCTCCGCGGCCCGCTCCGTGCAGGAGCCACTGAAAGTCGCTTACCTGGGGCCTGAAGCCACGTTTTGCCACCAGGCTGCAAAAAAAATGTTCGGCCATTGTGCAATACAGCGCGGGGCTGACAGCATTGAACAGGTCTTTGAGCTGGTGGAGGCAGGTGTTTGCACGGCGGGCGTGGTTCCCCTGGAAAATTCATGCGAAGGGTCTGTGAATATGACCCTCGATCTGTTCTTTAAGAAAGACCTGAAGATATTCCGGGAAGGTTTCCTGAGAATCAGGCATCATCTCCTGAGCGGGACCGGCCGCAAGGAAAAAATCAGACTCATCTATTCACACCCCATGGCCCTTGCCCAGTGCCGTTCATGGCTTAAGAGGCATCTGCCCGGAGTGTCCGTCATGGAAACGGAAAGCACTTCGGCGGCAGCCGGCCTTGCAGCCCGGGAACCTGATGCAGGCGCCGTGGGAAGCAGAATGTCAGCCTGTATCTACGGCCTGAAGATCGTGGAGGAAAGCATACAGGATCATTCCGATAATGTGACACGTTTTGTGGTGATCGGAAAGAGTAATAATGGACCCACGGGAAACGACAAGACGTCTTTGCTCTTTTCAGTGCCCCATAGGGCAGGAGCCCTGTTGAGGTCCCTTGAACCCATTGCCAAAAGAGGCATCAACATGACCCGGATAGAATCCAGGCCCATGAAGACAGGAAACTGGGAATATTTCTTCTTTGTGGATCTTGAAGGCCATGAAAGGGACGGGAATGTAGGAAAGGCTGTCAGGGAAATGGAGGAGCGCTGTATTTTCATTAAGCGACTCGGCTCCTACCCTGCCGGAGGCGAGTTATGGGACTAGAGCGGCCTGTGGTAGGGATCGTCGGCGGTACGGGCAGGATGGGTACATGGTTTGCTGATTTGCTTGAAGGCCATGGTCTGCACGTGGTGCGTACGGGACGAAGCACAAAGACCACGCCCCGTCAGATGGCTTCTTTGTGTGATGTGGTTGTGATCTCAGTGCCTGTAGCGGAAACGACAAAGGTGATACGCGATATAGGGCCACTGGTCAAAGAGGACGGCCTTCTCATGGATCTTACATCAGTGAAAAAGGGGCCGGTGGAGGCGATGCTGAATCATTCCAGGGCCCAGGTGGTGGGAGTACACCCGCTTTTCGGGCCCGAGACCGGGTCAGCCCCGGATATGAAGATCGCCATATGCCCCGCAAGGGGGCAGGAGGGTTTGGAGTGGATCTCCGCTGTTTTTCGCAATAGCGGGTACGGGGTGATCTGTCTCGAAGCAGAGGTGCATGATCGCATGATGGGGGTGATCCAGGGAGTAACGCATTTTTCTTCCCTGGTGCTGGCCCTTTTTATTCATAGTTCCGACTTTGAAATTGATGACCTCGTAAGCTGTTCCACTCCGACATTCAAACACAGACTTGACCGGATCAGGTCCATCCTGGACCAGCCGCCGGGGCTTTTCAGTTCGCTTATGATGGACAATCCTTATGCAGGGGCATCTATAGAGAAGTACCTGGATTCATGTGAGCACTTGATCCGGATTATCAGGGCGCGGAACAGGTCGGCATTTGATGAGCTGTTTGAATCGCTCGAGCATTTTTTCTCGAAGGAGGTTTTCAGGCCATGAAAGAGGTATGGGTCAAGGCGGATCCATGGAAAAAGGAACTGGTCACGACAGCGCTGGAGGCGGGGGCTGATGCGGTGATTGTTCCTGCTGACAAAATCGCAAGGGTAAAGGAACTTGGATTGATAAAAATCGTTTCTGAAGAAGGTGACATCAAATGGGGAGAGGATGTAGTGGAAATGGAGGTCCGAACCCCGGAAGATGAAGACAGGATCGTGGAACTGGGCCGAGAGAAAAGGGTCGTAGTGAAGACCACGGACTGGAGGGTTATTCCTCTTGAGAACCTGGTTGCCAGGACGGGGAACATTTTCGTTGAAGTGGAAAATCTTGAGGATGCCAGGACCGCTTCGGGAATTCTTGAGAACGGCGTTCACGGGCTGGTAATCACCCATCCTGATCCAGTCAAGGTAAGGAAAATTATCAACGTGATCAAGGAAGGCCGTCAAACCCTGGATCTGGCAGAGTTTGTGATCGACGCCGTGATCCCTGCAGGAATGGGTGATAGAGTCTGCGTCGATACCTGTACATTGATGGGTGAGGGAGAAGGCTTATTGGTGGGCAACAGCAGCCAAGGCTTCCTTCTGGTGCACTCGGAAAGCATTGAAAGCCCGTATGTGGCGCCGAGACCGTTTCGGGTGAATGCCGGAGCAATTCATTCATACACCCTGGTCCCAGGTGGTAGAACACGGTACCTGTCTGAGTTGGAAGCGGGCGATGAGGTTATGGGGGTTGACAGCAAGGGATGTGTAATGAACCTTACGATTGGGAGGGTGAAGATCGAACGAAGACCCTTGCTGCTTGTAAGAGCCACAGGCCCCAAGAAAACGGCGAGCGCCATCTTGCAGAATGCCGAGACAATACGGCTGGTGAACGTTGGGGGAAAACCCGTCTCGGTAGTAAAACTGAGACCGGGCGATAAGGTGATGGGATATGTGGAAGAAACAGCCAGGCATTTCGGGCACAGGATCAGTGAGACCATTGTGGAGCGGTGAGTTCGTTAATGATCCCAAAGGCTGATTTCCTTATCCCGGTGTGTCGGGCCCTTCCTTGAAAAGCTGAATATCACCGGTAAAAGGCGATACCATGATCTGTATTCCAATCCTTGCACGTGACACCCGGGAGGCCGAAGAGAAGATAAGGCGGGCTGAGAGACTCGCCGACCTTCTGGAAATTCGTCTGGATGTGATGGGCCGGTTCGACCTCCATGGGATTATCCGGGCAGCCGCCAAACCAGTTATTGTAACTTATCGTTCCAGGCAAGAGGGCGGTAAAGGAAAGGACTGTTATGCTACGGTGGCGAGGTATCTTTGCCAGGCTGCAGAAGCAGGAGTCGATTTCATTGATATAGAATACAGCATGCCGGGCGGCATTCGAAAAAAGATATTTGAAGCTCGTGGAAACAGCATGATCATCGTTTCCACACACCTGTTGAATGGTACACCCGACAGAGATACCCTGGAAGATCTGATGAAAAAAATGGCCGCCACGGGAGCCGATGTAATAAAGATAGTAACCAGGGCTGAAACGGTGGAGGATAATCTGCGTGTTCTGGAGTTGATAGCGCCGGCCAGAGGACTGGGGCTTGATATCATCACCTTTTGCCTCGGCTCAAAAGGGCGCATAAGCAGAATAATAAGCCCCCTCCTTGGTGGATATCTTACCTTTGCATCCCTTGAAGAGGGAGAAGAGTCGGCAGAGGGCCAAATTCCTGCAAAGACAATGAAGACCATCCTGGAGGTGCTCAGGACATGAAGATAGATCAGCATACGGCGCTTTACGGCGTGACCGGTTACCCGCTGGGCCACAGCTTGAGTCCTCTCATGCACAACGCGGCCTTTGAATGCTGTGGGGTAAACGCGGTTTTCCTGGCCTTCGAGACCCATGACCTTGAAGGCTGCATTCGATCCGTCAGGGCGCTCGGGATAAGGGGTTTGAGTGTTACGTTGCCTTTCAAGTCTGAGATCATTGCTTATCTGGACAGACTTGATTCACTGGCTGAAAGCATCGGCGCGGTAAACACTGTGGTAAATCGTGAAGGCATGCTCATTGGTTATAATACAGATGCAACCGGTGCCCTTAGGGCACTGAGCGATATCGTGGATCCGAGAGATAAACGATGCTTGATCCTGGGCGCAGGTGGGGCGGCCAGGGCAATCGGGTTTGCACTCAAAGAGCAAGGTTGCGTGCTGACCATAGCCAATCGCTCGAGGGAAAGGGGGGAGGCCCTTGCGCAGGTTCTTGATGCATCCTTTGTGCTTATGGATCAGGTAAAAGGGTTAGAGACGGATATCCTTATTCAGACTACGCCTGTTGGCATGTATCCACAGGTAGAGCAGTGTCCGATGAACCCTGAGAGTGTGAGAGCGGAAGTGGTGATGGATATAATATACAACCCTTTCCGCACGGAGCTGCTGAAAAGTTTCAAGAGGCAGGGAGCAAAAACCATTGAAGGTATGCGTATGTTTGTTTGCCAGGGAGCCGAGCAGTTCAGGTTGTGGACCGGCCTTGAACCCCCGATTCAGGCCATGGAGGCTGCAGCCAGGATATCCCTGGCAGCAGAAGCTGTGGAGTAAGAAAATATGAAACGCATTCATCCACGAACCCGTATCCAGGCCTCCTTCCGGTTGCCTGGATCCAAGAGTATCACCCACAGGGCGCTGATAGCAGCCAGCCTGGCAAAAGGTGAGAGTCTGCTTCTTGGAGCACTCAGTTGTGAAGACACGAATTACACCCGGACCATATTGAAAAATCTCGGTTCCGGGATCAAAGAGCGCGCAGAGGGGCTGGAGATCAGGGGCACGGCCGGAAAATTCAGGACCTTTTCGCAAGAAAAACGATTCTTCCTGGGTAACTCAGGCACTTCCATGCGTCTTCTTCTTTCTGTAGTCAGCCTTGGCACGGGAGAGTTTATGCTCGACGGAACTCCCCGGATGAGGCAAAGACCTGTGGGTGAACTCGCCAGAGCACTGAACCGGCTGGGAGGTGAGGTTTCTTTCTGTCAGAGTGACGGCTACCCGCCTCTCCTGGTGAAGGCCGCGGGTCTTAAAGGTGGGAAGGTGCGGATCCTGGCGAGCGAGAGCAGTCAGTACGTTTCTTCTCTTCTGCTTGCAGCGCCTTATGCGGAAAAGGGGGTTGAAATCGAGATTGAAGGAACTCTCATGTCCAGGCCTTATGTGGATATGACCCTGGAAGTTATGAAGTCGTTTGGGGCGGATATCATGCGGGACGGGTATCACTGGTTTAGGGTGACGCCTGGTAAAGGATATCTGGGCCGCCGGTTTGTGGTGGAAGGGGATATGTCCTCAGCGGCCTATTTTTGGGCCGCGGCGGCGGTTACCAGGGGCGAAGTCGTGACAGGGCCCGTTGATCCCCGCACCACCAGCCAGGGGGACATCGGGTTCCTTGATGTGCTCAAGGAAATGGGGTGTTCTGTTATGAAAAATCAGGATAGTGTGGCTGTACAGGGGCGGCCGCTTAGAGGGGTCGATGTGGACATGAGCCTCATGCCCGATATGGTCCCCACACTGGCTGCAGTGGGACTTTTTGCTGAAGGAAAGACTGTTATCAGGAACGTGGCCCATCTGCGTCTAAAAGAGAGCGACCGGCTCGGAAGCATCGCTCAGGAATGGCGCAAATTGGGGGCAAATGTTGAAGAGCTTCCAGATGGTCTCATCATAAAAGGCGGCCATAGACTTGAAGGAAACATTGTTGATCCGCAAAATGATCACCGTATTGCAATGAGCCTGGCCGTTGTAGGACTCAGGGTGCCCGGAGTCCTTATAACCAACGAAACCTGTGTAAATAAATCCTTTCCGAATTTCTGGGAATATTGGGATCGCTTATGATGCGGAACCGTTAATCGCATCTGGTGGACCGCCTCGAAGTCGAAAAGACAGTGGGCGGCTTCAGGATAATACCCTCCAATGCAAATCCACCCCTAGTCATTTCCATCTAAGCGCGCCTTGGGCTTGTCCGCCTAAGGCGGGTCTCCGGAAAGCCCGGAAATCGCTCGATTTAGGTCCTCCTCATCTGGCGATTTCCCTCCATAAATGACCTTTTTGAGTAATCTCGGGCCTGCCTGTGTCGTGTACGGCAGAGAGGTAAATCCGCAGGATTCCATGTCATTACCACGTCCTCATGGTCCGGCGCCTTACAAGTTGCTGCCTGCCCTGAACAGGGAGCCAGGAACGTGATGTTGCCGCTGGAGTTCCTCGCAAAGGCCTTATCAGTCATCCTTAAGTCGGTCTTGAAACCATAATTAGTGCCTATCCATAAATGGCCGATTTCCGCAATCTTCCGCCTTTGTCACAGCTACGGCGCGACCAGGCTGCGTCAGGCTCAAACCGGGGACCCGCCCGAAGGGTGACAAATTTTGAATGAATTTGATGTTTCCTGACTGCACCTTTTGAGTGAATGTAATCTCACCTGGAAAGGTGTCCAACGGTCTATAATCATTGAATAAATGGCTTCTTTCAAAATTTGTCATGCATAATACGGGTTGATTTCACCCTTGACAAGACAGTGGTTATGTCTCATTATGTGAATAGTGATTCACAATTCACATTGGAGGTTCAGTTGTGGGCGCTCAAAAGATGAATACGGAAAGTCGAAAAGAACAGATCGCACAGGCGGCTCTTGACTTGATCGGAAGCCACGGGCTCCAGGCCCTGAGCATTGCAAATGTAGCCGAACGTGTCGGCCTTGTGCCTTCGGGAATCTATCGCCATTTCAAGAGCAAAGATGACTTGTTGAGCGCAACCCTGGACCTGATAGGGAAAAGGCTGCTGAGCAATGTGGAGTCGGTTCGCCGGGAGACACCAGACGCCCTGGAGCGACTGCGGGTGCTTTTGATGCGTGAAATCCGTTTGCTTTTGGAAAACCAGGCAATCCCCCACGTCATCTTCTCCGAAAGCATCTTCACCGATTCCGTAGATCGAAAGGACAGGGTGCGGGCCGTCATAACCGGCTATTTCCAGGAAGTTGAGAAGATCGTTCGGGAAGGGCAACGGGAGGGGCGATTGAGGGCGGATGTCGATCCCCTGACCGTGGTGCTGATGTTCAAGGGAATGGTTCTGCCGGCTATCGTGCTCTGGAAGGTCACGAGAGGGAACGTGGATCTTGTCCGGCAGGCCGAAGCTGAATGGGAGCTGTTTAGCGCCGCCGTTTCAGACCCCTGTGAAGGTTTAGGGAAAAGCAGGGGCATGGCGAAGGTGAATGAAACCCGTTGGAGGAAACCCGGGTGATGGCTACAGATCATAAGCAGGACAGGAAAAAGATGCGCATATGGCAGAAGCTGGTAGCGGGAGTGCTACTGCTGGCTCTCATAGGGCTGGTGGTGTTTTTCGGCGTACATAGGATTCGAGAACGGCTTAAACCAACACCGCCGGTTCCCCGCCCACCTCTCGCGGTAGAGACCCTGCAGGTCAACCCCGGCCCTTTCACGGTAACTCGCCGCTATACGGGTAGCATTGTATCTACTAAGCGTGCCTTGATTTCCACCCGGATAAGCGCCCGAGTGAAAAAGGTCTACTACCGCGAAGGTGAGACGGTCAAAAAGGGAAATCTGTTGATTACCTTGGACGACAGAGATCTGCGCGCGGAAGTCGGCCGGCTGGAATCTACTGCAAGACGCATCCAGATCGACTTGGATTACTGGAGATTGGAGGTTACCCGTAATGAAAAGCTGCTTCGAGGAAAGGCTATTTCACCTCAAAAGCAAGACGAGAGCAAACGCATGGTGGCCTCTTTGGAGGCGTCTTTACAGGCAAATGAATATGCTCTTGCCGCTGCACGTGCCAAGCTGGACTACACGCTGATCCGTGCCCCTTTTTCCGGTGCGATTCAGCGACTTGATACCGAAATCGGTGAACTGGCCGCACCCGGCAAGGTTCTTCTGGAGTTAGTGGTGACGAGCCCATTGAAGGCCGTATTTTCTGTACCCCAGAAGGATCTCGCAGAGATCAGAGAAGGGATGGAGGTTCGCTTGATCGTGCCTTCTCTGGATAAAACCATTACCAGCCGTATAGATCATATTTATCCGGCTTTGGACTCGGGCACCCGTAATGCCACTTTCGACGTCCGTCTCCCGGACCATTTGGAGAGGCTTCGACCCGGTATGACAGCAGATGCGATAGTGATAATGGCAAAGTTTGATCGGGCGCTTGTTTTGCCCCGCTCCGCTGTACGCATCCGCGAAGCCGACACGGGCGTTTATACGGTTGAAAAGAATGTTGCCCGTTGGCGGCCTGTCACCATTGGTCAAGCTGAGGGCAGGCAAGTAAGGATTGTTTCAGGTCTCAAAGGTGGTGAAACAGTGATCGTCACACCTGATCCACGACTTCAGGATGGCGGCCGAGTGCAGCCTCGCAACAACTGGAGGACTGCTCCATGAGTTGGCCGCGTTTCTCCATTCAGCACCGTTACACAATCTTCGCAGCCCTTATAGCTGTAGTTATATCGGGGGTGGCTGCCCGCCTTTCCATTCCGGTACGTCTCTTCCCTGATACCGACCCGCCGGTCGTGACAGTGATCACGCCCTACCCCGGTGTAGCCGCAGTGGATGTAGCCAAGAACCTGAGCAAGCCAATGGAAGAGGAGTTCGGCGGGATTGACGGCGTGGTGCGTGTAAGTTCGACCAGCCAGATGGGCCTATCGGTGGTGAAGGTCGAGTTCGGCTATCAACGGCGGGTCGAAGAAGCAGCCGTAGACGTACAAAACGCCATCAGCCGCATCCGCGATAGGTTGCCCGAGGGTATCCGTGAACCCCAGGTTATGCAGTTTTCCTCAGCGGACAAACCTATCCTTACAATCGCCATCACCAGCCCCTCTCTCCCACTCGTTAAAGTGAGGGAGTTGGCCGACAATCCCGTTCGTGACCGTTTGCAACTGGTCCCCGGTGTGGCGGCGGTAGATGTTTTCGGCGGGCACCGACGACAACTCGAAGTGGCTGTCCACGCAGACAAACTGCGCGCTTTCGGGGTCACAATGGCCCAGGTGGCCAGTGCCCTGGAAGGCTGGAATCTCACGGAATCAGGCGGGCGGGTGAATGTCGGCGCCTTGGAGACGATTGTCCGATTTGATGCGCCGTTATCCTCTCCTGACGAGGTTGCCAAGACAGTGCTCCTGCGTCGTGGAGATAGAGTTGTTCACTTATCAGATGTCGCGGATGTCTCCGAAACGGTAAAAGAGCAACGTTCCGCCTATCATTTCAACGGCAAGCCGGCCATCGCCGTTCAAGTGTTTAAGCGAGATGATGCCAACACCATAAAAGTGGCTTCTGCCGTCCGCGAGACCCTGAGTAAGATTGAGCAGGATTTTCCCCACCTCCAATTTGCAATCGCTGACGATGATTCTCAATTTACCGAACTGGTCATCAACAACATGACCAGCTCGGTGCTCATCGCGATCATTCTCACCATTATCGTGGTCTTCCTGTTCATGGCCCACTTACGC
>JAFDEE010000100.1 GCA_019310525.1 Deltaproteobacteria bacterium
TTATGGGCACCCTTGTATACACGTCGTTCCATCAAGGTAGCGGAAAGCAGAGGCTACGGATGTTCTCTTCGCTCCCGTCCTCAAGCCGGAAGTCCCAACCCGTCGATGAACCCGGCCATTGCCGAATTGAATGCATCCGCCTGTTCCATCATCACCTGGTGCCCGGCCTCCGGTATGATCTCGAGCCGTGAGGAAGGGATGGAATCCTTCAAGTACATGGAATATTTCACCGGCGTCAGCTTGTCCCGATCCCCGCAAATAATCAGTGCAGGAGAACTGATCTTGTCCATCAGGGTACGGATGTCGAACCGGTCGCAGGCCGTGAAGTCCCCGTGAATGACCGGGGGAGGACAACGGCGGATGCCCTGGATGACGGAGTCCCGGATCTCGCGGGGGGTTTTGGGATGAAAAGCTGCAACATCGATGGAGCAGAAAAAGGATTCGGGATCCTTTTCGAGCATCCGAAAGATCTCGGGCAGGACCCCGAGCTTGGCCCCTGTTCCCACCAGCACGATCCCCGCAAGGCCCTGCCAGGGATCCAGTGCCAGGGTCTGGACCACGGCGCCGCCCATGGAATGTCCGACAAGCAGGATGGGTGAGTCCGGCGATATCCTCTGAATGACCTTTCTGACCCATTCGGCGTAGGCCCCGATCTCCTTCTCGCCCCCTCCGCCGGATTTGCCGTGTCCGGGGAGATCCAGGAGATAGACCGGGTGGGTTTGCCGGAAATAGGCGGCCTGTCGGTTCCACTGGGAGCAGTCCCCCCCGGCGCCGTGGATAAAGAAAAGGGCAGGCGGTTTCACTTCCTCCGCGGTCTTTTCCTCTTGGAGATGTATGGGGATTCCGTCGATCTCGATAATCATGGCAAGCCCCCCGGGGTTTCGTTCGGCAGGCCTTTCGGGGCCGGGGTCCTATGGCTCGAGAATTTGATCCACCATCCGGGAGACGTCCCTTTTCTCGGCCATCATCCTGGTCACCCGGTGAAAGCCCGTGGTGTTCCCCAGCATGATACAGCCGATGATTCGACCCTTGTCAAGGACGATTTTCCTGTAGATGCGGTCATCTTGAACAATCCTGGATTCCCGCTTGTCTTCCGCATCGATGTCCCCTGCTGAAGCGAGGTCGATACCCACCACCTTGAGGGTGTTGGCCATGGTGGTTCCCTCATAGCGGGCCTCCCCGCCCGCCATGTTGATGCCGGCGATTTTTCCCTGTTCCAGGGCCGCGGGCCAGATCCCGTAAGGAATTCCTTTGAATTCGGCCACATCTCCTGCCGCGAAGACCCCCGGAACGTTGGTCTGGAGCCGCTCGTCCACCTTGACACCCTTGTCCGTCATGAGTCCCAAGGGGGCGGCAAGATCGAGGTTCGGGCGCACCCCCGCCGAAATGATGACCATTTCGGCCGAAAGGGTCTCCCCTCCTTCCAATCGGACACCGTTGACCCGGGTCTCTCCCGTGATCTCCTCGGTCCTGGCCCCGAGGCGGAAGGAAAAGCCCATCTCCTCCATGATGCCCTGGAGCCGCTTGGCCCCGTTCTCATCCAGTTGCCTGGGCAGGAGTCTCGGAAAGAATTCCACAACAGTGACCTTTTTCCCCAGTTTCCTGAGGGCCTTCCCGGTCTCCAGTCCGAGGAGCCCCCCGCCGATCAGGACGGCTTCTTCCCGGGCCTCCGCCCAACCCAGAATCTCACGGGCGTCCCGGATGGATCGAAGGGCGAAGACACCCTGTTTGTCCGAGCCCTTGATGGGCGGCACGAAGGAGTGGCTTCCGGTGGCGAGAAGAAGCACATCATATGAAAACTCGTTGTCGTCCCCGGTGAGGACCCGCCTCCTGCCGGCGTCCGCGCCGGTCACCCGGGTATTCAACCGAAGGTCCACGGCGTTCTCCTCATACCAGCTTTCCTTTTTCGCGATCAAGGCCGCCTCGTCGGTCTCTCCCGAGATGAAATCGTTCAACTTGGTCCGCCAGTAAAACGGAAGGGGTTCATCGGTGAGGATGGTGATGGCCCCGTCCCGGTCCAGCTTACGGATGTTCTCGGCCGCGGTGGTCCCCGCCACTCCGTTTCCGATGATCAGGTATTGTTTCATGCTGTCCCTCCATGTCCTGATGAGACCTTTGAAAAACGCCCCCTTTTGCTCAATTTCTGCGTCAGACTCAAACCGGGGACCCGCCCGAAGGGTGGGGAGTCCAAGCGTAGCGCGGACAAATTTTAATCCTCGAAATACTCAATGTATTCCTGTGGTTAAAATTTTCGTCTTCCTTGATCTTGAACAAAATTGAACGTTTTTCAAAGGTCTCCTGATGAAAGGGTTCTTTGGGTTACAGCCTCCCTCAAAGGGGAGCCGGCCTGCGGGGAGAGATGCCAAGGAGACACCCCGCGAGAATCAACTGATTGACCAAGGTGGTCCTCAAAATCCCCGGCCCGGGCCCCAGCGGCCTTCCGGAGGTCACCGCTTCGGCCCCTGGCGTCGAAGGTATTGAAGAACGCCCCCTCATCCGGTCTTCCCTGCTAAAGGACCGGAGAGGCATTGAAAGGCGTAATGGGCGGCCCCCAGAAGGGCCGCCCTCTGGTTCAGGATGACCCGTACCGGGATACGTTCCATGAGGTTTGCGAATCGACCTTTGCGGGTGAAGGCAGCCATGAAGGGACCGTTTTTCAAACGCTCCAGGATCTTGGGTGGGATGCCGCCGCCCAGGTAGACGCCCCCCAGGGCAAGGCTCTTAAGGGCAAGGTTTCCTGCCTCGGCCCCCAGGATCGACACGAAGTGCTCCAGGGCCTTGCTGCAAAGGGGGTCCCGCCCCATGAGGCCCTCCTCGGAGATGACCCGCGGGGGATCTTCCTCTGCGATGCGCTTTGCCACGCGGGCGGATTCCTCGAAGCGGCCCGAATCCCTGAGCCATGAGTAGAGGTTCAGGAGGCCGGGTCCGGACAGGATCCGCTCCATGCTCACGTGACCATACCGCTCGTGGAGGTATTCCCACAGGCCGATTTCATCCCGGCTACCGGGGGAAAAGTCCGCATGCCCGCCCTCGGAAGAAACGGGCAGGTATCCCTTGCCGTCCCAGACCACGAGGGCCTCCCCGAGGCCCGTTCCCGGGGCCACCAGTGCCAGGTTGCCGCCCTTCCTTCCCCTGGCTCGATTTATGGGCGTTTGCTCCCTGCTCCGGAGCAAGGGCAGTGCCCATGCCGTTGCGGCCAGGTCGTTCAGGAGCCGAACACAGGCCAGGTTGAAACGGCCCTCCAAACGGGATTCGGAGACCACCCAGGGCAGGTTGGTCGTGCGGCTCCTTCCCCGGGAAACAGGGCCCGCGATTCCGAAACAGGCGACCCTGACCCCTGAAGGATATTCAGCCATGAAGCGGGCGACCAGATCCTCCAGGCCCGCCGCCTTCCTGCTCTCGTATGTGGCCAGCACCCGCAGGCGCGGCCGCCCTTTCCCCCGGGAGAATAGTCCCATGTGGGTCTTGGTCCCCCCGATATCCCCCGCCAGGACCAGATCCGGGTCTTGACCGGTGTGCTCCATTCGGCTTTGTTTCCTCTTTCCCGTTTATCCAGGTTCGCGGTTTACCGGAAACCGTCCGGGCCCCAGAAAATACTGGAAGCTGAAATCTATCGGCCAGGGTTTCCCAGTCCCTCCACAAGCCCCTTCAGCCCCGAGGGAACGTCCCCTTCGAGGTGAAACCGGATGATCCTTCGCCCGGCATCAAGGAGGGCCTGCCGGTCTCCCAGGGCCTGGGCGGATATTAGAGTGCCGAATGAAAGGGCTGAGGCGTCCTGTAAGGGCCCGTCGGGTATGGGTGCGTCCCCGGGCGCATCGGCCGTGAACTGGATGAAAAGACCCCTGCCGGCGTCTCCCTTGTGGAGCTGGCCGGTGGAGTGCAAAAAGCGCGGACCATATCCCAGGGTTGTGGCCAGCCGGTAGGTCTTCTGGATTCTTTCTCGAAGTTCTTGAAGGATGCGGGTGGTCCCGGCATCGGGCTTCAGAAAGGCCTGTATCGACACGTAACTCCTCCCGGCCGGGGGATCTCCCTCCCCGGGATCGGCCCGCTCCAGGAACTCCCGCAGGGCGGCTACCGGATCCCCGGCCCCGGTATCGCCGTAGACCCGGATGCCGGAGGAGACGAGGGCGGGAGCCGGCTCCGGGAGATAGCCTTTCTCCCGGTAATCAGCCACCATTTTTCGGGCCAGGACCTTGGCCGATTCCACGTTGGGTTGATCAAAGGGGTTGATTCCCAGAAAATGCCCGGCCACGGCCGTGGCCATCTCCCAGCGGAAGAATTCACCCCCCAGGTCATAGAGATCCCGGAGGAGGATCCGGATCACCGGATGACCGGACCGCTCCAGGGCCCGAAGGGGGGAATCAAAGGTCTCATCCCCTTCCAGCACCATGGAGACGAAGAGGCGGTCGGCGGAATAGTCCCCCGGATCAAGGAGGGGTTCGCCCGTGACAGGCAATATGCCCTTCCCCTCCTTGCCGGTGCTCTCGGCGATGAGCTGTTCCACCCATGGGCCAAAAGGTTCGAGTGAAGGAGAGGTAATCAGGGTCAGCTTGTCCCGTCCCCTGGGGGCAAGGATCCCCATTGCGGCCCCCAGCCGCGCCCCGGTGTTGTCTCCGCCGAGGGGACAGTTGCATCCCTCACAGTTGCGGGCCACGAGGGCCGCTCGTTCCAGGATTTCGGCCACATCCACGCCCACGAGGGCCGCAGGGACCAAGCCGAAAAAAGATAGGGCGGAATACCTCCCGCCGATACGAGGATCGTTCAAGAAGACTTTTCTGAAACCGAGTTTCCGGGCCCTCTCCTCCAGGGAACTGCCCGGGTCGGTAATGGCCGCGAAGTGGGCGGCCGCTTCTTTGGGTCCCAAGGCGGCCGCGGCCCGGTTGAAGAAGTAGTTCATGAAGGAAAGGGTCTCCACGGTGCCGCCTGACTTGGTGGAAACGAGGTAGAGGGTCTTTTTCGGATCATGCTCACGCTCGCAGGCAAGGACGGCCCCGGGGTCGGTACTGTCGAGAACGGTGAGATCCAGGAAGCCTTTCCCGGCTCCAAACACCTTTCGAAAGGTCTCGGGGGCAAGGCTGGAACCTCCCATTCCCAGGAGCAGGACTGAGGTCAGTCCCTCTTCCCGGACTCCCTCCACGAATTCGGTGATCTCCCCCAGGCGCTCCGGCATGATATCCGGGCTGTAAAGCCAGCCCAACCGGTTGGTGATCTCTGAGGGGTCTTCCTTCCAGACCCTGTAATCATGGACCCAGATCCGGTCCATGACCTTTTCATCCCGGAGGTGTTTGAGCCCCTCCTTCACCCTCTCCCCATCGTTGCCCAGGTGGGCCGAATAAACCTTTTTTCCGGAAAAGAGGCGGTCCAGTTTTTCGGAAATGCCCTTTAACATGGACTGAAAGGACTGAACAAAGGTCTCCAGCCCTTCCTCCAACAGACCACGGTTGATCCGGTTCAGGTCGATGCCTAAGTCTGCTAGTTTACGAAGGGATTCGGTCACCTCCTCGATCCCCCGGGTTAAGGTCTCGGAAACCGTTCCGTGATCCAGGAAGGCCCGTAGAGTGGCGGGGGTAAGGGTGGTCACCGTGTCGGGACCGATGAGCTGATCCACGTAAAGGGTGTCGGGGTAAAGGGGATTCTTGGTGGCCGTGCCGGCCCAGAGCAGCCTCTGGACGCGGGCGCCCCGGGCGGAAAGCCTGTCCCAGGCCCTCCCGCTGAAGAGGTCCTGGAACTCCAGGTGGGCGAGCTTGGCGTTGGCGATGCCGATCTTGCCCTGGATCTCCCTGTTCCCCGCGGTCTCCAGGGCCCGGTCCACGGCCGTGTCCACCCGGCTCAGGAAAAAGGAGGCCACCGAGGAGACGGCGTCTACGGGCAATCCGCCCCGAACGGTCGGGCCCTCTTGGGCCAGGGTTTCGAGACCCCTGATATAGGCATCGGCGACAGAGCGGTAGACCTCGATGCTGAAAAGCAGGGTGACGTTGACATTGACCCCGGAGGCAATCAACTCGAAGACGGCGGGAATGCCTGCCGGGGTGGCCGGGACCTTGATCATAACGTTGGGGCGGCCCAGGGCCTCGAACAACCTCTTGGCCTCCGAGACCGTCCCTTCAGTATCGTTCGAAAGCCCTGGATCCACTTCCAGGCTCACGAAGCCGTCTCTCCCCTTCGTGGACTCGTATACCGGAAGAAACAAGTCCGCCGCCGTTGCGATGTCTTTGAGGAGCAGCATTTCATATAGCTCCCGGGGAGACTTCTCCTTCCCGAACTTCTTCAGGTCATCGTCATAGTCAGAGCTGCCGGCGACGGCCTTCCAAAAAACGGCGGGATTGGAGGTGAGGCCCCTAAGTCCCTGGCTGATCAGGGACTTCAATTCCCCCGAAAGAAGGAAGTTCCTGCGGATGTAATCATACCAGATGGATTGCCCGGTTCGGGCCAGATCGTGCATTTTGCTCATACCCGCCCCTCCTGCCTGGTTGGTTTTCGGTTCAAGGCGGACCGCCCTCAGGAGTGTGTTGTTTTGATTTCCTGGGGATAGCCGGCATGAAGATCCTGCGCGGCCCGGGGGCCCCAGGTCCCGGCATCATAAGGCAGGAGCATGTCGGCCCGCTCCTCGCACGTCTCGCATTGCTCTATGATGGGAGTCAGGAAGGACCAGCAAAGCTCTACGCCGTCCTCTCTCCAAAAAAGCATGTGGTCTCCGAGCATCACGTCCAGGAGCACTTTCTCGTAGGCATCCAGCATGGGGCCTGAATAGTTCTGGTGGTAATGGAAGTCCATCGTGACGGACCTCAGGCACACCTTTGCTCCCGGGTTCTTTGTCTGGAAGGTCAGGGTGATCTTCTCTTCCGGGTAGACCCCAAGGATTAGACGGTTCGAGGCGATGTCCTCCCCGAGGACCTGTCTGAACAGGGAGTGGGGGACCCCCTTGAACTGGATGGAAATCTGGGTGACCTTTGCGGCGAGGCGTTTCCCGGAGGTCATGTGGAAGGGCACACCCTGCCATCGCCAGTTGTCCAGGTAGACCTTCATCATGGCGAAGGTCGGGGTCAGGGACCGGACGTCGACCCCGGGTTCGTCCCGGTAGGCCGGCACCCGCTCTCCGCCGATACTGCCGGCACCATACTGGCCCAGGACCAGAAACTCCTTGAGGTTCCCGACGGGAAAGGGTCTGAGAGAGCGGTATACCTTGGATTTTTCGTCAAGCACGCAATCGGCGTCGAAGTGGGACGGGGGCTCCATGGCGGTAAGGGCAAGGAGTTGCATCATGTGATTCTGGAACATGTCCCGGAGTATGCCGGCCTGGTCATAGTATCCCGCCCGGTGTTCCACCCCCAGGGTCTCGGCCGCTGTGATACTCACGTGATCCACATAGCGCCGGTTCCAGATGGGTTCAAAGATGGCATTCGCGAACCGAAACATGAGGAGGTTCTGGACGGTCTCCTTGGCCAGGTAATGGTCGATCCGGAAGATTTGGTGCTCGCTGAAGTATTCGTGGAGAGTCCGGTCAAGTTCCATGGCGCTCTCGAGATCCCGGCCGAAGGGCTTTTCCACTACTATACGCGACCAGCCTTTTCCCTCACGGCTTCCCGCGGCAAGACCCGCGCGGCCCAACATGGTGGCGATGGACGGGTAGAGATTCGGGGGCACGGCGAAGTAAAAGATACGGTTTCCCCCGGTTCCATGGGCCTTGTCCAGGGTCTCCAGGTATTCCGACAGTTCCCGGAAATCGGACAAGTTTTCGTAATCGAGAGTCCGGTAGTGAAGCTGCCCTGAAAAGTCATCCCACTTTCCCTCGTCCCATCCGCCGGAGGCCGCAAGGGCCTCCTTCATCCTGTCCCTGAAGGTCTCGTCGTTGAGTTGGGTCCTGGCACACCCTACGACCCGGCAGGGCCGGGGGAGACCACCGTTTCGGTGAAGGCTGAAAAGGGCGGGGATTACTTTCCTGGCGGTGAGATCGCCCGAGGCCCCAAGGATCACAAGGGTGCAGGGATCGGGGCTCTTCTCCAGGATGCAGGAAGCCCGGGGAACATGGAGATCGGGTGCCGTTGCCGCTGCCTCGATTTCCTTTCCGTTCTGAGTCTCAAAATCGACTCTTTCCATGTTTTCTCCGGAAATGACCATCAGTTACCATGCTTCCCGGATCGAACCGCCGTAAGCAGACTTCCCTATCTAGTGTCCATCCATAAAATGGCCAATTTCCGCAATCTCTGCGTCAGGCTCAAACCGGGGACCCGCCCGAAGGGTGGGGAGTCCAAGCGCAGCGCGGACAAATTTTAATCCTCGAAATACTTCAATGTATTCAAAATTTTCGCCTTCCTTGACCTTGCACAAATTTTCTCATTTATGGATAGACACTATCTAGTCATCTCCTTCCCGGGGGCGAACGGCGTGCCCGCCGAACTCCCGCCGAAGGGCGGCGATGACTCTGTCGGCGAAACGGTCTTCATTCCTGGACCTGAATCTTTCCATCAGGGAGAGGGTGATCACCGGGGCGGGAACCCCCAGCTCAATGGCCTGTCGGACCGTCCATCGCCCCTCGCCGGAATCCTCCACGTAGCCCCGTATTCTTTCGAGCTTTCCGTCCCTGGCAAAGAAGGACTCGGCCAGCTCCAGGAGCCAGGAGCGAATAACGCTTCCCCGGTTCCAAAGGCGGGCCAGCCTGGAATAGTCCAGGGTTTTCCCATAAGGCGATTCCTCGAGGATGTGGAACCCCTCACCATAGGCCTCCATCATGCCGTACTCGATGCCGTTATGGACCATCTTGACGAAGTGTCCGGCGCCGATCGGCCCGCAATAGAGATAACCCTCAGGGGGAGCCAGCGTCTCAAGGAGGGGTTCTATAGTCCGGAAGGCCGTCTCATCGCCGCCTATCATCAGGCAGAACCCCTTTTCAAGACCCCAAACGCCCCCGCTCACCCCCACGTCCAGAAAGTGAACGCCCTTCTTCTTAAGGGCTTCGGCCCGCCGAAGATCATCCTTGTAGTCCGTATTGCCCCCATCGACGACAATGTCTCCAGGGGATAGGAGATCCCGGAGCCGTAAAACTTGCTCTTCCACGGCCGATCCGGCGGGGAGCATGATCCAGGCGATTCTGGGAACAGGCAGCTTTTGGACGACTTCCCGGAGGGAATAGGCCCCGACCGCCCCTTCCGCGACCAGGCGGTCGGTCTTCTCCGGCGAGCGGTTGTAGGCCACCACCCGATGGCCTCCCCGCATGAGGCGTCTAGCCATGTTCATACCCATCCGGCCCAGGCCGATCATGGCGATATCCATGGGGGTTCCTCCCTTTTTTGGGAATTGCCGCCCTTACGGGAAACAGAGGTATAGTCCGGGCACTTTCCCGGGGGATGCAGCCCCTCCAGGGGGCTATCGAGGCAGCTCCCGCGCGATCCTTGATGCGAGTTCACGGCAGGCCTCAAGACCCTTGGCGTCCGGCACATACTGAATTCGGAGGCCCGGTTCCACGATCTTGAATTTCATCTTTTCAAATTCTTTGGATATCAGGCTCACGGCCTCTCCGCTCCACCCGTAGGAACCGAAGGCCGCACCGATCTTGTTCTGGGGTTTGAGCCCCTTCATGTAGGTGAGAAAGTCGCTTACCGATGGAAAAAGTCCGTTATTGAGGGTAGGGGAACCCACGATGACCGCCCCGGCATCCAGCACCTCCGTCATCACATCGCTCCGGTGGCAGGACCTCAAATGAAAAGGCTTTGCATATACTCCCTCTTCGGAAAGGGCATGGGCCAGGGCTTCGGCCATCCTTTCCGTGCTGTGCCACATGGTGTCATAGACGATGACGGCCTTTCGCTGCGGCTCCTGCCGGGACCATTCCACATAAGCATTCACTACCTTCATGGGGTCTTTCCTCCACATCACGCCGTGGTCAGGCAGGACCATGTCGAGGGCGATCCCCATCTCTTGCACCTTTTCCACGAGTTTGAGGACCAGGGGAGCATAAAGGAGAAGGATGTTCGCGAAGTACTTTTTGGCATGGGGCATGATCGCTTCTCCGATCTCATCGTCGAACCGTTCCGGGCCTGCATAGTGTTGGCCGAAGGCGTCGCTTGAGAAGAGGATCCTGTCCTCAGGGCTGTATGTAAACATGCTGTCGGGCCAGTGCAACATACGGGTCTCCAGGAAGGT
The DNA here is from genome assembly GCA_019310525.1 of Deltaproteobacteria bacterium. Classification (NCBI taxonomy): domain Bacteria; kingdom Pseudomonadati; phylum Myxococcota; class Myxococcia; species Deltaproteobacteria bacterium. Next base: position 10,141 of record JAFDEE010000100.1, read on the forward strand.
CAGGGTCCTCTTCCCGATATTCAGGGTGCCCCCGTTTTCAACGGGGTGGTAGTTCCACTGCTGGGAGAAATGGCGGGAGAGATTCTTGAAACCCATCTGGGAGCAAAAGAGGGGCTTGTCCTCTCCTACCCTGTGCATGACCCTGGGCAGCCCCCCGCTATGATCCATCTCAGTATGGTTGCTGATCACGTAATCGATTTTCCTTGGATCGATCAATTGTCCGATGTTGTCGAACAACTGCTCTTCGAATCCCTTTTTCACCGTATCAATAAGTGTGATCTTTTCATCCAGGATGAGGTACGCGTTGTAAGTGCTTCCGTTTTCCGTGGAATAGCCGTGAAAGTCTCTGATATTCCAGTCAACAGCACCGACCCAGTAAATATCTTTAACGATCTCTATCGGCTTCATTGCAAATTCCTCCTGCTTGTTGCGTAGTGGAAGGTGTTTTCTCTTGTCCATTGGGGGCCGGGAACTCAAGGGATTATGGAATCGTTCTTCCCCTGTTGAAGAGGCATGGTGATGGTGAATGACGTCCCTTTCCCCGGTTCGCTTTTCAGGGAAAAAGTGCTTCCCTCATGCTCTTCCACGATTCTCTTGGAAATGCTGAGCCCCAGCCCGCTCCCCTCCCGCTTGGTGGTGAAAAAAGGGGAGAAGATCTTCTCCATGTCTTCAGGGGGAATGCCGCACCCGTTGTCGCTCACGGTTACCTCGGCCCGGTCCCCTTTGGCGCGGGAACGGATGATCAGTTCGCCCTCTTCTTCCATGGATTCTATGGAATTCCTGGCCAGGTTGAGAAAGACCTGCTCCAATTTACCCCGGTCTCCGTTTACGATCAGGGAGGCGGGAACTGTATCCAGTTTCACCCGGATTTTTCTCTCCCTGCAATCGCCCTTAACGAGCATGTAGACATGACGGAGCAGGGCATTGAGATCCATCGGTTCAGGCGAGAGGGGTTTGGGGTTGTAAAATTCGCCCAGTTCTCTGAGGAGGTTTTCCAAACGCTCTACTTCCTCTGCAATGACCTCCAGTTTCTTGAGGGACTTCTCGTTGGATGGATCCCGGATCAACTGCCGGGCAAACCCCCCGATGAGCATGAGCGAATTCTTGATCTCGTGGGTGATTTCAGCAACGAAGCGGCCCAGGGCGGAGAGACGCTCGGACCGGGCCATTCGTTCTTCGAGGGCCTTGGTTTCCGTGAGATCCTTGACGATCGCGGTGAAATAGGGTCGACCCTGCACGTGGGACACGGAAAATGAGATGTGGGCCGGAAAGGTCTCCCCGCTCTTGCGGGTGGCCGTGAGTTCCGACCCGTGTCCGATTTTTCCGGGAACGCCTGTGCGAATGTAGCGCTCCACGGCCTCCCTGTGTCCGTTGCTGCAGCGGGGGGACATTATGATGTCCAGGTCGCGGCCAAGCACCTCTTCCCGGCTGTAACCGAACATCGCCTCCGCCGCCCTGTTGAAGAATACGACCCTGTGGGCGCCGTCTATCGTGACAAAGGCCTCGTTGGTATTCTCGACCGCACTCCTGAGAACCACCAGTTCTTTGTCCTGATCGTGAGGATCGGCCCTCATGCTCCCATCTTAATCTTCCTTTTCAAACTGGTCCTTGGTGGCCCCGCATACAGGGCAGGTCCAGTCGTCCGGAAGGTCCTCGAAAGAGGTTCCTGGATCAACCCCGTTGTCGGGATCGCCGTTGGCGGGATCATAAACATAACCGCATACCGTGCAAACGTACTTCTCCATCCTCATTACCTCCCTGATCAGTTTGAAATGGTCTTACTACTGCCTAAATTGAGGATTTCCGAGTTTTCTGGAGACCTGCCCGAGGCAGGCAAGTGCAAGGCGCTTGAAGTACTAAAAGTACGTCTTCGCACCTTACGCCTTGCATCTTCGGCAAACTCGGCAATTGCATAATCCGGATTAAATATCTAGACTATCCTACTCCCAGGGCCAAATCAAGGATAAGCTTTTCAATGGCACTACGGGCAGCAAGGTGTCTTCAGGCGGAATTTCGACGGAGTTCACCCCGCCGTTCCTCCCTGCAGCCAGGCTGCAGGGTATCCCGACGAAGGCGAATGAAATCTCAGGCGGCCTCCATGGCCCGGCGGTCGGCCATGTCCATGAGGACCCTTTCCCTGGCCCTATCGATCCCCAAGGCCTTCCGCTTTTCGTCTATGTGGGCGATCATCATCCCGGCCATTTCGAAAGGATCGCTCGTGAAGCCCCATTTACCGAATCCCTGCTTCTCCAGACCCTCGAAGAGGAGCCGGTGGAACCTGGTCTCTTCGATGATAGGAAAGGTGACGCCGAAAACCGTGAACACCCCAGAAGCCACAAAGTAGTGCCCGATGGAAATGGCCTTTTCGCTCATCCACTCGGGTGCCGCACCTACGACCGGCAGATCCGCGATGCTATCCCCCAGACCTCCCACCCGAACCATTTCGGAGCAGGCGGTCAGAATCCTGCTGTTGTCCACACAAGATCCCAGGCCCAGCACCGGCGGCATGCCCACGGCCTCGCATACCTCCCTAAGCCCTGCCCCCGCGAAATGGGCAGCCTCCGGGGTGTAAAGCCCGGCCTTGGCCAGGGCAATCTGGGAGCACCCCGTCTGCACAACCAGCACGTCGTTCTTGATAAGCTCCTTGACCAATTCCACGTGGACCCAGTCCTGCTTCACCCTTGGATTGGTGCACCCGACCACGCCGGCCACCCCTCGGATTCTGCCGTTGATTATGTTGTCGTTGAGGGGAGTGTAGGAAGCCCTGAAGGTCCCGCCCAGCATATAATTGATGTACTCGTGACTGAACCCGTGAATTCCCATATTCTTGATCTTTGGGATTTCAACGGGTTTGTTCCTGTTTTTGAACCTTACTATGGCCATCTCAACTATGGCGTCGGTGCATTTTCTGGGTTCATGCTCTTCGAACTGGATATGCTCCACGCCCTCGATGCGGCACCTTGGGTTGGTGGTGAAAAGTTTCGTCCCATAGCAATCCGCCACCTTGGCCAGCCCCTGCTTGATGCACTGTACATCCACCCCCATGGCGTCAACAGCGCCTGTCACCATGACGGCCTCGGTGGACATGAAGTTGCCGGCATGAGGAATCCCGTGCCGGGACAGCATCTCGGCTCCGGAGCAGCACATCCCCACTAGATTGATCCCCTTGGCTCCGGCATCCTTGGCCGCCTGGATCAAGGTGGTATCGTTTACCGAGTCCAGTATGGATTCAAAGAGGTTGGGTTCGTGACCGTGTATGATGATATTCACTTCATCTTCCTTGAGGCATCCCATGTTTACCTCGGCACGAACCGGGGTGGGGGTTCCGAAAAGGATATCGGAAATCTCCGTGGCCACCATTGATCCACCCCATCCGTCTGCCAGTGCCGTGCGGCTGCACTGCCTGGTGATGTTTTCATAGTCCTGATCAACACCCATGTGGGTGCGGTGGAGCAACTCCATGATTTCACGCATGGCTCCCCGGGGGACGACACCGTGCTTCCGCCAGGTCTCCAGGGTCTTTTCCGGCACCCGCTTGACAAAAGGGATTTCCCCCTCCACCTGGGTATAGGTGCGTTCCAGTTCATCGTACAGATCCATTGCAATCTCTTCGTTGGTTCGTCCCCCCACCTCAATGCCGATCTCCCGGGCCACATCATGAAGCTTGATGGGATCCTTGATGTGATAATCCTTGATGTTTCCCTTCACCACTTCCCTGAAAACATCCAGCATACTCATGCCGTGGTCCGTGTGGGCAGCTGCACCGCTTGCCACCATCCGGGCGAAGTTGCGGGCCATTATGGTGTCGATAGTGGCCCCACAAACACCTACCTTCTTGTATGGATCCCCGGCGTTCAGCCTGCAGGGACCCATGGAGCAATGCTTGCAGCAGGCAGAATCCTTCCCAATGGGACACGCCTTCATCCCGGCGGCACGGTGAAAGGCCGTTTCCACTCCATCCCTCTCCGCCTTTGCCAGCATCCGGGCGGTGGCATCACACAGGATGGCATCCTTGATGTTCAGGGCCTTTTTTTCTTTTGGTTTTTTATCATTGTCCATTGCATTTCCTCCTTCACGAGGATTCGGAACCCCCTTCATGGAGATTAGTAACTATTACTAATAACAAACAAAAAAATATATCATCTCTCCTCTATCGCAAGGCATCCTTATCGCTTGCATTTCGGGCAACTTGCCATAGTAAGGGCGCCCCCACAACAGGAACGGTTCCCCCTGCCGGAGGGCGCGCCTTCATCAAAACAGATAAGCCCCTCGGGAACGAAAAATCCGGCGGGTTTCTAAGCCCCCGATTCCGGGGTGCAGCGGGAAAAGTCTATCTCTTGTCCGCAACCCGCGCAGACATGTTTTTTGTCGAACTCATCCGAGAAAATTTCTTTTTCCTTACCGCAGTTCGGGCATTTGCACACAAAGGACTTCAGATGCTTGAGTTGCTCAAACCCCGGGCAATGTTGCGGAGTCGTCATGGGCCGCCCTCCTTCCTGGGTGATTGTTGTTTTGCTTCCAGGCTCTCCAGGTCAAGTAGGCTTCAAATCACCTTGCCGCCTTCTCTTCCCCGGGAAGCCAAGGCCCTGGCGGGCCGTGCCCGAAAGCTTAACCTTTCATCTTATTGGCTATCTCACGGCCGTAGTCTTGGGCCATCCGTGTTCCACCCTGTAGCGAGGCCGATTTCAATCTCAAAGGTGCACCGACCATGTTCATCCCGTATATATTTTTCATGGTATCAAAAATGCGGTCCGGGGCCTCCCCGCTCCAGCCAAAGGCACCGAAGGCACCGCCGATCTTTCCCTCAAGATCGGCTTTTTCGGCGAGGAAGAGCATGGTTTTCATGGGCTGCATCATTTCACCGTGGTAAGTGGCCGAGCCGAAGACATAGGCGTCGTACCCCAGGAGATCCTCCTTGTCTTTGATGTCCTGGACGTTCACCACTTCTGCCTCCCCGCCCTCGAACCGGATCCCCTCCGCGATAAGGTTCGCGATGCTCTCCGTATCACCGGACCGCGTGCTGTAGACTAAAAGGGCCTTTCCCATTTGCTTCTCTCCCGGCATAAACCCTTTGGACGGATGTTATTCTCCATCTGTCTCTTCTTCTAGTCGCCCCTTGTGTTTGGTTCCGCATAGAGGACAAAGCACATCGATCTCCTTCTCGTCCCCGATGAATTTCTCCCTGAGTATTTCAGGACTCAGGTGACTGACGGTTCCGCATGCACACTGGGGGCATTCGGCCCTCACACGGTATTTCTTCTCGGACATCTTGAATCCCTCCTGATCCGTGACTCCTGGTCGAAGTCTCTTTCTTGATCGGGATCACCCCCGGTCCGGCCGCAATCAGGGATATATTATCAAATATCTACGATTCAACCCGCGGGCGACGATCATGCCTTCCAGAGGCCGTGAAGGTTGCAGTACTCACGGGCCGTCACCTGGGCTGCATCGATCCTGAAGAAGGCCTCAGGCTTGTCCCCGGGATTGAGAAATTGCCTGTAAGCCTTGCCGTCGGCGATAAGCTCGATCCACTCGATGTAGTGCTTTTCCTCCATTGGATGGGCAACGCCGCCCACCTTGACCAGAAAACCATCGGAGGTCTTCTCTACCACAGGAACATGTTTCTCCCTGGCGGCATCCACCGTGTTCTCAACGAAGAGTTTCATGGGTTCACCGCAGCAAACCAGTTCTCCCTTACCACCATGCAAGACTTCGACAATGTTTCCGCACTTTTCACACTTGTAAATCTGGAGTTTCTCGGCCATTTTCAGTCCTCCTTCCATCTCATTTGTGTTTTTCGTTCCGCCCCCCGGCAAAATGAGAAGGAAACCAGGGGATGTGCAAGGAGATCAGCCCTACCAGTTCTCCCCCAGCAACTCGAAATGGGCCTGTGGATGAGCGCAGGCAGGGCAGGTCTCCGGGGCCTCAGTGCCCTTGTGGAGATACCCGCAGTTCCTGCACCGCCAGACCACTTCTGAATCCCGTTTGAAGACTCGGCCGTTTTGAATGTTGGCTGCGAGTTCCCTGTACCTTTTCTCGTGCTGTTTTTCGGCCACGGCAATAGCCCTGAATACCCCTGCGATTTCGGTGAATCCCTCACTTTCGGCCGTATCGGCAAAGGACGGGTACATCTCCGTATACTCGTAGTGTTCACCTTGTGCGGCGGCCAGCAGATTTTCCACAGTGGTGCCGATGACACCCGCAGGAAAACTCGCCTTCACCTCCACTTCACCGCCTTCCAGGAATTTGAAAAGCCGCTTGGCGTGTTCCCGTTCCTGGTTGGCCGTCTCTTCGAAGATGTCGGCGATCTGCACATAACCGTCTTTTCTGGCCTGGCTCGCGAAGTATGTGTATCGGTTCCGGGCCTGGGATTCACCCGCAAAGGCGGTAAGCAGATTTTTTTCCGTTTGGCTTCCCTTGAGTTCCGGCATGGTCTTTTTCCTCCATCCTTTTGATTTTTTTCTAATCTTCGTCTTCCCGTACTCTGCAATCCTTGCAAAGTCCCAGGAATTCGAGTTTGTGTCCGAAGATTCCGTACCGAGTCAGTTTCCCCACAACCTTCTCGAGAAGATCCAAGGTGCTTCTAACCGGTTCAACCGGGGTGTCATCCACTTTTCCGCAACGAACGCATATGGTGTGATAATGTTGGGACGTATTTCCGTCATAGCGCATCAATGTGCGGCCCGGTTCCAGCTTCTTGATAAGCCCGCTGCCGGCCAGCATGTCCAGGTTCCGGTACACGGTGCCCAAGCTGATTCGAGGCAGCCGCCTCTTCACCCTTTCATATATTTCGTCGGCTGTAGGGTGATCGCAACTTTTCCGGACCTCCTCCAGGATTACCCGGCGTTGATCCGTCATCCGATATTTTTTGTCAGTGCCCATAGATTCCAGGATGCGTTATTAGGAATAATTACTATTATCCATACATGAAAAAGCCCTATCAAGGATTAAATCGAAAAAGTCATAAGGGAGGAGACCCGTTCCGGCGGGTTCAGCTTCCCTCCTCCGCAACCGAACCGGGTCCTGCAAGGGGACGAAACATCTTTCTCCCTGCCCCGCATACCGGACATTTCCAGTCCTCGGGCAGGTCCTCGAAGCGGGTCCCTTTCGGGATCTTTCCCTTCCTGTCCCCCCTGTCCGGGTCATAGATGTAACCGCAATTTATTGTCTGGCATTGCCACATATCTTCAGGCTGGGCCATGATTTCACCATTGTTCCTTTTGAATCCAAGGGGATCTCCCCGGTCCGTGATTATCGGCAGAACCTTCTTTCCCCGGCCTCATCTCAATATGGTTTGAAAAAGGCCTTGGGTGTGGCCCCACAAACAGGACACTTCTCCGGGGGCTCTTTTTCGCAAGTATACCCGCAAACTGAGCAGACGTAATAATCCACCTCCTCAAGATCCTCTATATGGTCCAAAGCCTTCTGGTACAAGTCCGCATGAACCTTTTCAACGGCATTGGCATATGTGAAGCTTCGCTCAGCGATCCTGTTCCCTTCTTCCTTGGCATCCTCTATCATCTGGGGGTACATCTTGGTGAATTCATGGGTTTCCCCGGCAATGGCCTCCTTGAGATTCTCCCGGGTATTATGGACCCCCTTTAAGGCCCGGAGATGGGAGTGGGCATGAACGGTTTCCGCCGCAGCGGCCGCCTTGAATAATTTTGCCACCTGCAGCTTTCCCTCCTTTTCAGCCTGATCGGCGAAGGCGAGGTATCGACGGTTGGCCTGAGATTCTCCTGCAAATGCCTCTTTCAGATTCTGCTCTGTTTTGCTCATCGAATGACTCCTTCCATAAGTTTAGGTTTTTGTTTTCGTGAAAGGGGCGCTCCGGAGACCCTGCACACACGGAGAATCGAATCCGTGGAATGATCTCCGGCAAATTGCAATGTCTCATAGGGTAATACTCGGGACCTTAAGGTGAAATGGGGTAAACAGCGTATTTCGCGCAGGAAAAGACCGGATTTACGGGGCCCATAACAATATGACCTTCCCCCGGGTTCGGCATGGGGGGATCGGAAAACCCGTCCGGCGGGAAAGGAGAAGAAGAAGTCCGGGTGGCCCGGAAAGAAAAGTGGCCGGTCGGATTAATCAGGGTAGGTAGGGGGCTTGATCAGGTGTCTGTTGAAAATTTTCCGGAACGAGGCGAACGAAGGGCGGGGGATTCAGACGGGAGGGGAGACATCAGGCGCTTTCGACCATAAATCCTTGCATCCTG
>JAFDEE010000101.1 GCA_019310525.1 Deltaproteobacteria bacterium
AATAAATAAATCTATTGATGGGCACTAACTGGATGGCTCGATCAATCCTAAATTGCCGTTCTTTCTCCGGTAAATTACGTTGATTTCCTGGGATCTGGAGTTCCTGAAGACCATAAATTCCTGGTCTGACAATGAAAACTGCATGGCCGCCTCTTCAGGGTCCATGGGCTTGGCGACCAGCTTTTCCACCTCGATTACCGGTTCCTCGAGACCTTCACCTGGCTCAAGGGTCGCCTCGCTTTCCAGGGTCTCTCCGCCCTTGATATTCTCCGGCCCCCTTTCCCGGATCTTGGAGCGGTATTTCTTGACCTGTTTTTCGATTTTGTCCATGACCTGGTCAATGGCACTGTACATGTCTTCCGTTTCCTCGGCGCCCTTGATCATGGCTCCGTCCACCCTGAGAGTCACATCGGCCATGTGTCTGAATTTCTCCACTCCCAGGACCACATGGGCCTCCATGGGTGAATAAAGATATTTCTTGATCTTAGAGATCTTTTCCTCTGCATAGGCCTTCAAACTTTCCGACGGTTCCATGTGCCTGAAGGTCACCGTGATTTCCATGGGGATTCCCTCCTCGAAAAAGGTGGTCTCTAACAGAAAAAAGGATAAAAGTCAAACGCAAGGGATTCAGTATGGTTGCTTCCTCTTCCTGGAAGGCAAAATACCAAGACTCTCACGATATTTGGCTACGGTCCTACGAGCCACATTTATATTGTGCTTTTTGAGCATATCGGCCACTTCCTGGTCGCTCAAGGGATTAGCCTTGTCCTCGGACTTGATGATGTTCCGGATATACTCCTTGACGCTCTCAGAGGAAACCGAGTCACCGTCTACACAGTTGATGGCACTGTTGAAGAAAAACTTCAACTCGAACACACCCTGAGGGGTGTGAACATATTTGTTGGTGGTCACCCTGCTGATGGTGGATTCGTGCATCTGAATATCTTCCGCCACATCCCGCAGGACCAGAGGCTTGAGGGCTGTGATACCCCGGTCGAAAAATTCCCTCTGAAACCGGACGATGCTTTCGGTCACCCGGTAAATAGTCCGCTGCCGCTGGTGGATACTCTTGATCAACCAAGCCGCTGATTTCAATTTTTCCTGAATATACTGACGGGTTCCATCCTCCAGGGATTCTTTGCGGCTCAAAATTTCCCTGTAAAAGGAATTGATCTTCAATTTCGGCAGGCCGTCCTCATTCAGAACGATCTCGTACTTGTCCCCCACCTTAAAGACGTAAATATCGGGGCTGATGTAAATCGTTTCATCGTCGCTGTATCGGCGTCCGGGTTTGGGTTCCAGGTTCCGGATCACCTCCACCGCCTTAAGAACCTCCTCGAGCGAAATCCCCAGGTTGCGCGCAAGGAGATCGTACTTCTTGTTCTCGAGTTTGTCCATGTGATCCAGGAGAATCTTTTCAACTATGGTTCCTTCCAGGTTCTGGAAACGGGCCTGGATCAGAAGGCATTCCCGGGTATCCCGGGCCGCTACACCGACCGGATCGAACATCTGAATCTTCTCAAGGGTCTCGAGAACCCTCTCGACGGGATGTCCTGTCATCCCTGAGAGTTCCTCCACGGAGACCTTAAGGTACCCGTCGGGGTCCAGGTTTCCGATAATATGGGTCCCGATCTCCCTCTGGGCCTCGTCGAAATCACCCATATTGAGCTGCCAGGTGAGATGGGAATAAAGGTTGGTCTTTTCGGAAGTGATGTTTTCAAAAGGCGGGACTTCCCTCTCTTCGTAAGGGGTTTCGGCCCAATGGGTATTGTACTCGGACAGATAGCTTTCCCAGTCCACATCCTCGCCGCCGCTGTCGCGGATCGAATCTTCAGGAGTCGGGGTTTCAGTGGGGGCCTCTTCCTCGAAAACCTTTTCGGTCTCCGACTCCTCCACGGGCTGCTCTTCAAGAAGGGGATTCGTCTCCATCTCGGTGTAAATCGTCTGGAGGAGTTCCAGCCTGGAGAGCTGAAGCAACTTGATGGCCTGCTGGAGCTGCGGCGTCATGATGAGCTGCTGGGTCAGGCTCAAGGATTGTTTGAGTTGTAAGGCCATGACGGAAAAACCGTTTAAATACAAGGGTTATAAAGAATCTACCATCTGAAATCCCGCCCTAGATAGACATTTCGGGCCACTTCGCTGTTCACGATTCTTTCAGGGGGACCGTATTCGATGATCTTCCCCTGGTTGATGATGTAAGCGCAATCACATACTTCGAGTGTTTCCCGCACGTTATGATCAGAAATAATAATGCCGATACCCCGGGCTTTCAACTGCCGGATGACATCCTTGATATCGCTCAAGGCGAGGGGATCGATCCCGGCAAAGGGTTCGTCCAGGAGCATGAAACGTGGGTCAGTCACGAGGGCCCTGGTGATCTCCAGCCGCCTCCTCTCTCCACCGGAAAGGGAAGAGGCCTTCTGTTTGGCCAGATGGCCGATCTTGAGTTCCGCGAGCAACCCCTCGACCCGCCCGCGAACCTCTTGTTCGAGCCTCCCCCTCCCTTCCATCACTGCCAGCAGGTTCTCCTCCACCGTCAGCTTCCTGAAAACAGAAGGTTCCTGGGACAAGTAAGTGATCCCCTTTCTGGCCCTCTGGTACATGGGATCACGGGTGATATCCATCCCGTCCAGCAGGACAACCCCGCTATCGGCCCTTGCCAGGCCTATGATCATGTAAAAGGTCGTGGTCTTGCCCGCCCCGTTAGGGCCCAGCAAACCCACAATCTCCCCCCGACGGACCGTGATGTCGATTCCATCAACTACCCGCTTGCCGTGGTAAATTTTCACCAGGCCCTCGGCCCTCAGTATTTCCTTCTCGCCTCCCAACGGGCTATTTTTTCTCTCTTCTTGGAGAGAAAACGGCTCGCACCTTTTGCTCACCGGAGCCTTCAACGATGCTTCGCTTGTCATTCAGGAAAAGAATGACCCGTTCTCCCTCAATGGAATCTTCTCCCCGCACTATCCTGGGATTGCCGGTAAGAACGATTTTCTCTTCACCCTGGTAGTAAACGGCCTTTTCCGCGGTCGCAATTCCCCCTTCCTTCCGAACAATCTTCACGTTTCCCGTGGCCACGATCTTATCGATCTTGTTCTTTTCCATCCCGGAAACGTCAGAACCGGAGAGGTAGGTGACTATGATCTTACGGCACTCGATGCGGAAATTATCCTTGACGGCCTCCACCCTGCCGATAAAAGACACTGTCTTGCGCCCGTCATCAAGTTCCAGGGTGTCTGACTTGATCACGATCGTTGTGCCATCCCCTGAGGCCCCCTCCTTTCCCTTTTCCCCTGAAGAGGCGGAGGTGGGCGCGTAAAGGATGAACAAGAAAATCAACAGGATATACAAGCGCCCTCGAATTGAATTCATAGGGTAAAACCCTCGCTTTTCACAATGGTGGTCACGCCCGCATGAAGGCTCAGGAACTCCCGCTTCAGGTCTATGTAAAGTCCTTTCCCTTCTACGGAAAAGGCGGGACCGGTGATTCTTACCGTAGAATCCGTTTTCAGACAAGCCGTTCCCTGTTGATACTGGACATGATCGGTCGTGATCCGATACCCGTTTTCCGTCCGTCCTTTCAAGTTATCCCAGAGGTTGATCCGTCCTGAGTCCTTGTCATATTCCCCCCGGCCTCCCTCAATCTCGATAGAGGGCCGGTTCCCCGATTTCAATTTCAGCCGAAAATCCCTGAATGAAATAACTTTGCGATCCTTTGTGATTCTCGCTTCCTTGGCCCTCAGGTCCCAACGGATCCCTTCATCGGGGTTATCCTGTGAATAATGAATATCTTGGAGCGTAAAGCCTTCCTCACCGGACAGGTCTCTCTCCACGATCTTCTCAGGAAGTTCATCGGATGGGCCTGCAAGATAAAAAAGGGCCACCCCCATGATCAGGGCGATTCCCAGGAGCGGCCAGTGTCTTTTCAAAAAACCGGTCATTTGCAATAACTATACCAAAACCCATTAAACCTGTAAAGCCTAAAATTTCTGGAGGTACCGGCAACCGGATCATGGCGGGATTCCAGGCAGGCGGGGTGGCGAAAAAACACCGGTGGAAAGCATCCGCCCGGGGAGGTCAACGCCCCGGGCGGAAAGGGAGCGGGGAACGCTCACGTAAACCCAAAAAATCCTCACATCTCGTCCCCCGGCAGATAAGCGGAAAGGGAACTGGTCCATTTCCCCTGGGCCTTCAGGATCAGTTCACATACTTCCCTCACCGCGCCCCTCCCACCCCTGTTCTTGGTCACCATCGTGGCATGCTCTCTCAACTCGGGTGCGGCATCCGATACCGCGACGCTCATTCCCGCCACCTGGAACATGGGCAGGTCCGGCAGATCGTCTCCCACTACGCATACCTCCTCCTTCTCGATCCCTTTTCGCCGGATAATCTGGAGAAGAAGGGCCACCTTGTCCCCGACCCCCTGGTGGACCTCATCGATGCCCAATTCTCGCGCTCTGTGTCCGACCACCTCAGAACGCCTCCCGGTGATCAGCACGACCTGGATGCCGGAGTCCTGGAGCAGCTTGAGCCCCTGCCCGTCCCTCACGTGAAAATACTTGGTCTCCACTCCCCGGTCATCCAGTACGATCCGCCCATCCGTCAGGACGCCGTCCACATCCAGGACAAGCAATCGCACGGCCGAGGCGGCCGTCTCCCACATCTTGCTCTTATCGATCAAGGATCTCTCCCTCCGCACGGGCTGTTGCGGTGCGCTGAAAACTTTCCGTCCCCTCTTACCCTTGGGCCCGAACGAGTCCGTGAAGTTCCTTTAGCAGTGCCATAAGCGGCCGGATTTCATCCAACGGCAATGAATTCGGGCCGTCACATAGGGCGGATTCCGGGTGGGGGTGGACCTCCATGAAGACCCCGTCAGCCCCGGCGGCAACGGCCGCCTGGGAAAGGGGGCGCACGAATTCCCTCTGTCCGCCCGAGCTGGTTCCGCTCCCTCCAGGCAATTGAACGCTATGGGTTGCGTCGAACACCACAGGAAAACCGAACCTCTTCATTACCGCAATGGACCGCATATCCACCACAAGGTTGTTGTACCCGAAGGTCGTCCCGCGCTCGGTAAGGAAGATATTCCTGTTCCCGGCGGAGACCACCTTTTGTACGGCCCTTTCCATTTCCCAGGGTGAGAGGAATTGCCCTTTCTTGATGTTCACGGGGAGACCCGCCCGGGCCGCCGCTACCAGGAGATCCGTCTGCCGGCAGAGAAAGGCCGGGATCTGGATCACGTCCAAGACCTGGGCCGCCCGATGTACTTCGCCGCTCTCGTGAACATCCGATAAGAGGGGCAGACCGGTCACCTCTTTCACCTTGGCAAGGATCTCCAGTCCCTTCTCCATGCCCGGCCCCCGGTAGGAATCGAGGGAGGTCCGGTTGGCCTTGTCATAGGAACTCTTGAAGATCACGGGGATGTCCAGGAGGTCTGCCGTCTCCTTCAGGTAAGCTGCCACCTCCATGGTGATGGACTCGCTTTCAATCACGCAGGGACCTGCTATCAGGAAGAACGGGCCGCTCCCGGTAATGGTCAAGTCACCGATGGTGACGGGATTTCGCAACACAAGGACCTCCTCCTTTTCTCCCGCCCCCGGGCCCATCTGTTTTTCACCGCTCCCTGGGTTTCGAATGGAGCCCGAGGCAAAAGGGCCTGTACGGATGGGAGACATGCTAATGAATGAACCCCGGCAAGTCAAGCAAACCGGAAGGGCCTGTCTCCATGAAGGTTTCCCTTGTCACACTCCTCTAAAGCCATTAAGATGGGGGCCGATCTGAACCCATGGGAGGAAGCGCACGGTGCCGCGAGGGAAGAACTACAAAACGATCCGGGAGATCAACGAGAAGATTAAGAAGGGGAAGGCCGTCGTCGTAACCGCGGACGAGATGACTGAGATCGTGAGACGCAAGGGACCCGCGGGGGCCTTCAAATCGGTGGACGTGGTCACCACCGGGACCTTCTCGCCGATGTGCTCATCAGGAGCTTTCATCAATTTCGGGCATACCAAACCGGCGATCAGGGCATCCAAGGTCTGGTTGAACGACGTCCCCGCCTATGCCGGGATCGCGGCGGTGGACATCTACCTCGGAGCTACCGAACCGGCCGAGAACGACCCCTTGAATGCAGTGCATCCGGGCCAGTTCAAGTACGGCGGAGGACACGTGATCCAGGACCTGGTGGCGGGGAAAAAAATCAGGTTGAAGGCACTTTCTTACGGGACGGACTGTTATCCCAACAGGGAGACGGAGAAGCGGGTGACCCTCTCGGACCTCCCTTACGCCATGCTGCTCAATCCCAGGAACGCATACCAGAATTACAATTGCGCCGTGAACACCACCAAAAAGACCCTATATACCTACATGGGGGTCTTGAAACCGCGCCTTGGAAACGCCAATTACGCGACATCGGGCCAGTTGAGCCCTCTCTTGAACGATCCCTATTACCTCACCATGGGACTTGGAACCCGAATCTTCCTGGGAGGTGCCCAGGGTTACATCATCGGCCCCGGCACCCAGCACAACCCGGGGGTGGAAAGGGGACCGAACGGTGTCCCATTAAGCAGTGCCGGGACCCTCATGGTGATGGGGAACCTGAAAGAAATGGATCCGCGGTGGCTGGTGGGTGTCAGCCTGCTGGGCTATGGCTGTTCGCTGGCCGTGGGTCTCGGTGTGCCCATTCCCGTCCTTAACGAGGAAATCGCGCGATTTACCGGCATCTCTGATGATGAGATCTTCACCCAGATTATCGATTACGGCGTGGATTATCCAAAAGGGAAGGCCACTGCCTTGGGACACGTCAGCTATGCCGAACTGAAGAGCGGGAGCATCCGGTTCAGGGGGGAGGATATCCCCACCGTTCCCCTCTCATCCTATGTAAGGGCACTTGAGATCGCCCGAACCCTTAAAGAATGGATTGAGAAGGGCGATTTCCTCCTCACCGAACCCCAGGTGATGCTTCCGACGGTTGAGAGGAGTTGAGTTGTTCCGCCCCTCCGCTGAAATCCCCCCGGACAAGAGTATGATCCTTACGGAAGCTCCTGCGGTTCTCTAACGACCCGATTTCTCCGTGCAAAAAAAGGGATTGACAGCCCACCCCTTGTTATTTATATTGCTAATCAATTGCAACAAGAACCATCTTTATCACAAAACTGAGGGAAAGGTTCTTCAAAACCATGAAGAAAATCATCAAGATGCGCCAGATGACAAACTACCAAAAGGGGATTATCAGGAAGGTAACCGCGAGAGGAGAAATGGGGAGACGGATTCGGGAGATGGGACTGGTGCCTGACACACCAATCCAAATCCAGGGCCGTGCCCCTCTCTATGACCCCGTGGCCGTGAAGGTTCGAGATTACACCCTAACCCTCAGAAACAACGAGGCTGACCAGATCCTGGTCGAAGTGGACATCCTGGACGAAAAGCAATGAGTAAGAAAAAGATACGAATCGCTCTTTCGGGAAATCCTAACTCTGGGAAGACGACGATTTTCAACGCCCTTACGGGAGCAAGACAGCACATCGCCAATTATCCCGGGGTCACGGTGGAGAAAAAATACGGCAGGACCAACCACCAGGGCTACGAGATCGAGGTGGTCGATCTGCCTGGCATCTATTCCCTCACCGCATATTCTCTCGAAGAGATCGTGGCCCGGGATTACCTTTTGGATGAGAAACCGGATGTGGTCGTGGACATAGTGGACGCCTCGAACCTGGACAGGAATCTTTACCTGGCCCTTCAGTTCAAGGAACTGGGCGTTCCCCTTATCATCGCCCTCAACATGATGGACGTGGCTTCATCCAGGGGAATCACCATCGATACAGAACTCCTCTCCCATATGTTGAATGCCCCCGTAGTCCCGATGGTCGCAAGGACCCGGTCCGGGATCAAGGCGCTCCTGGATAAAGTCCTTGAGGTGGCCGAAAGGGAACACGAATGGCACCCCGAGCTTATCTCCTACGGCGGAGACATCGACCAGGCCCTGGACGAAATCGAGGAAATCCTTCAAAGGAGCCGTTTTTACGATGAGAAGTACGCGCCCCGCTGGCTGGCCCTCAAATGCGTGGAAGGAGACGATCAGGTTCTCCGTTTGATGGAAAGAGAGCCCATCCTTCACGACGAAATCGAGGCCGTGTGCCGCCGGGTGAGCAGGCACATCCTGAATACGCTTGAGGAGGAACCCGAGGGGATCATCGCCGACCACCGGTACGGCTATATCGCCGGGATCACCAGAAAGGCCGTAAAAAGAAAGATACAGTCCCGGCTGCACCTTTCCGATCGATTGGACAAGGTTCTCACCGACCGTATCCTGGGCCCCATCATCATGTTGGTGGTCCTCTATGCCACTTATGAATTCATCTTCTGGGCCAGCGAGGCCCCGGTGGCATGGACGGAGAGTTTCTTCGAATGGCTCAAGGAAGTGATCTTCCTGGTTCTTCCCCCAGGCAATCTCCGCTCCCTCCTGACATCCGGGGTGATCGACGGGGTGGGAGGGGTCCTGGGATTCGTCCCCCTGATCATGTTCATGTTCCTGGCCATCGCCGTCATGGAGGACGCCGGGTACATGGCGAGGGTCGCCTACATGCTTGATAGGGTCCTCCGATGGTTCGGGCTGCATGGCAACTCCGTCCTCGCCTTCCTGATAAGCGGCGGAATATCCGGTGGGTGCGCGGTTCCCGGAATTCTGGCGACAAGGACCTTGCGGGATCCAAAGGAGCGGATCACTACCATCCTGGTGGTCCCCTTCATGAATTGCGGGGCCAAGTTGCCGCTTTTCGGCGTGCTCATCGCCGCTTTTTTTTCCAAAAACGAGGCAAGGATGCTTTTCATCTTCACCTTGCTGTCCTGGGCCTTCGCCCTCTTTTCCGCCAAGATCATCCGCTCCACGGTCCTCAGGGGGCCCAAGACCCCCTTCGTCATGGAGCTTCCTCCTTACAGGGTTCCCACCCTTAAGGGACTGGCCATCCATACCTGGGAAAGAACCTGGCAGTATATCAAGAAGGCGGGCACCGTGATCCTGGGGTTCTCGATCCTCCTCTGGGCGGTGATGACCTTTCCCCAGCTACCCCAAGAACAACGGGACCATTACCGGGCCCAGCGGGACAGTCTTGAAAAGGCCTTCCTCTCCCATGCCCAAGTGAGGGGTCTGATCCACGGAAAAAAGGAATTGGCCCTGTTGGACAAGCGATTCTCTTCTCTGATCCAGGACAAGGGGAAAGGAAAGGAAACGGTTCAAACGGATCATCCCCACAGTCCAGTTCCTGCTCTGGCAGAGGCTGCTTTCAGGCTGAAAAACGGAGGCCGGGACCTGGTTGAAGGCATGGACCCCGGATTGATCAAGGCAGCAAAAGTCTACCTCGATTACCAGGAGGCCATGGCTCAAAGTTTAGCCTTCGAGCGGCGGGACGCGCTCCTTCACGCCTTCGCTGGCAGGATCGGGAAGGCTCTTGAAACCATCACCCGCCCCTTGGGTTTCGATTACCGGGTCAACATCGCCCTGATCGGAGGTTTTGCTGCCAAGGAAATCATCGTTTCTACCCTGGGAACCGCCTATTCCCTCGGCGATACGGATTCCGAGGAAGGCACCAGCCTCTCTGACAGGCTCCGAAACAATCCCGATTGGAATCCCTTAAAGGCCTTTACCCTGGTCATCTTCTCCATGCTCTATGTGCCCTGCTTCGTCACCCTCGCCATGATCCGGAAGGAGGCTTCCTGGAAATGGGCCGGGTTTTCCGTGGCCTTCAACCTCCTTATCGCCTATACATTCAGTCTTTTCCTGTATCAGGTCGGTTCTTTCCTGGGCCTGGGGCTATAATTCCCTCCCGGGTTTCAGGGCCGTGGCCGCCTTAAGTGATGGAATCATTCTCCCCGGGCGTTTGACAAGCGCCTGAAAACAAGGCAGAAAAAGAAGGCAGAAAAAGAAATTTTGTTGAAATCGGGCCGATCGGAGATATAGTGTTTAGAAGCGAACGGGAGTTTCTGGAAAAATTCAAAGGTTTAATGGAAATGTCTAAGAACTACAGGGAGTTCAGAGTTCAGCGAAAGTCTTGCTGAATTTGAGACCTCTATTTAGTGTCCATCCATAAATAGGCAATATTATTCAAGGTCAAGGAAGGCGAAGATTTTAACCACAGGAATACATTGAAGTATTTCGAGGATTAAAATCTGAGCCAGACGCAGCTTGTCACGCCGTAGCCATAGCGAAGGCGGAAGATTG
>JAFDEE010000102.1 GCA_019310525.1 Deltaproteobacteria bacterium
GCAGCCTCTGCTTTCTGCTGGCCTGCAAAAAACCTGAATTTGAAAGAAACCGTTATGTATGACTATCTATCTGATTTTATTATTAATGAATAGCAAAACAATTCTATTCTAGACGGCAATGGCTCCAGGGAAAGGAAAGGGTCGGGATACTTCCCGGATGACCCTGAAATTATTGAAGGCTCATGCCCTGGGCGCTTCGTTCCAGGCGGAGGTCAGCCTCTCTCATGAGGGAGAGGGCCTTGTCGTATTCCCTCAGGGCCTCTCCCTGGCGTTGGCTCTGAAAGTAGAGTTCCCCGAGTCTATACCTTGCCTCGTAATCATCTGAACGGATCCGGTTGTAAGCCTCAAGCCGCCTGATGGCCCGCTGCAAATCGCCTTTCATCGCATAGACCTCGGCGCTTCCCTTGAGGGCTTCCGGGTTCGCCGGGTCCACCCTCAGGGCCTTCTCAAAAAACCGGAGGGCTGACTCAGGCATGTCAAGCCACAAAGCCCGATTCCCCAATTCAGCCAAAAGCCCTGAATCGCCGGGGTATTCCTTGGCCAAACATCTGTATACCTCCAGGGCCTTCCGCTCCTTTCCGGTGAGCTCATAGGCCCTTGCCAGCATCATTCCCTCCTCCCGATCGAGAACCTTTGACGACCCAAAGGACTGAAGATACTTAAGTGCCCTTTGACCGTCCCCCCGATCCAAATAGGCCCGGGCCAAAAGAAGGACTTCTTCCTTCTCTATGCCCCCCGAGGCCGCCAGGATTTCCAGCGTTTGGATCATCTTTCCGGTATCTCCTGTCCATTCATAGGCCTGAACGAGCATCCTCAAGAGGGATGGATCCCCGGCACGAAGTTTCCGTGCCCTTTCCAGATACCGGACGCCCTCCAGTGGCCGCCCGGCTTCCAGGTAGCTTTTTCCTGCAATCACTGCCTTCCGGTAATCAGAGGGATCCCCGTCTGAGATCTCTCCCCGGAGCCGGGCCGCCTCACCGGGCCGATTGGTCCAAAGGGCCAAACGGATCAGGTTCTCCGTGAAAGACGAATTTTCGGGATGGGCCTGGTGAAGCCGGCTATAGATAGCATAGGCCTCCTCCGGGAGCCCTGCTTCTTCACAATACAAGGCCGCCTCCCTCTGGATTTCCAGGTCCCGGGGCCGGTCCTTTGCAAGGGCGAGGAAAAGCCTTGCTGCCTCCACGCCCTGATTGTTCCACAGATACAGCTTCGCCAATTGCCTGAGGGCCTCTTCATCCTTCGGTTTCAGTCTGAGGTAGTCCCGATAGGCATTGATGGCCCTTCTCTCCTTCCCCAGGCCGAGAAACATCTCCGCCACCCGCAATATTAAACGGGCGTCCCCCGGGTGTCGTTTGCGGGCCAGCAGAACAGCCTCTGAGAGGATAGGCTCCTTGCCCCAGGCCTCGGCCGCATCCAGCATCCGAAGGGTATTCGCGCGGCTTTTGGGTTGGAGGGCCGCTATCCGCTTGAAGACCGAGTAGGCCCGCTCCGGTCGGCCTATAGAAAGGTAGGTCTCCCCGATCCTTTTCAAGAGTCTTATGTCCCCGGGGCTCTGCTTCCGGGCCAGGGAGAGGGCCGATTCCAGGATGCCCCGGTCCCTGGTGGCCTCGGCCGCATCCAGCAGGGTTTCAAGGGTCTCTCTCCCCCCGGGAGACCCTTCCACCGCCATCTTGAGGACGGCATAGGCCTTGCGGGGCTTCCCCGTCCAAAGGTAAATCTCCCCCGCCCTCTCCAGGATTTTGGGGTCCCCGGGCTTGAGGGAAACCGCCTTTCCAACGGCCTCCTCAACGATGCCCGGATCGCCCGTGGCAAGGGCGATATCGAGAAGTTCCAAGACCACGCTCGATTCTCCCTTTGATCTCTCTGCCAACTCCCGGGCCAGGGGATAGGCCTCCCTGGGGCCGGGGGCGGCTTCAAAGGCCTCCCGCAGGGCCAGCAGGTAAATATCCGAGGCATCCTTCCGGTGTTTCAGGAGTTTTCTGGAGGCCGCCAGGGCCACCCGGAAATTTCCCGCCTCCCTCGCTGTTTCGGCCAAAGCCATGAGAATTTCCGGATTTCCTGGAAATTGCCGGTCCAGGGCCTGGACGATCTTCAAGGCCATAGAGGAAAACCCGTTCCACCTAAGGACTGTCGCGAACTTCATACGGGAATCGTAACCCTTGCCGAAGGCCCTATCCATGTATGCGGCAAACTCTTCTCCTACCTCCAGCTTTCCCGTGGATACAAAGAGTTCGAGGGCCCGGGTGAGACCTCCTTCCTCTCCGCCGATTCCGGCCTCCCTTTCATCCCGGGCAAGGGCAAGGGTCCTGGCTTCGTTGAATCTCAGGAGATAAAGGCCTTTGAGGAGTTCCCCCAGCAAGGGATCCTTCGGTCCCGAAATCCACTTACCTGAAAGACTTTCCATTTCCGTGGTAAGTGCCGTAAAAAGGGTGTTCCTGGAGATGCGCTCTTCGAGCCCCTCTAAATGCAGTTGGGGAAACTGCTCCTCAACGGGCCGTTTCTCCGCAGCCCGAATGAAACTAACGATTGCATCCACTTCCATGTCCGGCCGCCCTAAGTATCGGTAATAATCGATGAGCTTTGAGAAAACCTGAAGGCGATCAGGACGGAGCACTGCCAGGGTCTCCAGGGTCCTCAGGGCCTTTTCGGGTCTCCGGTCCCATTCGTAGGCGTGCACCAGTCGCTCGAGAATCTCCGGATCCCCCGGCCTGTAACGGGAAGCCCGCTCAAGGGCCTTTATGGACCGAGGGATTTCACCCTTTTTCTCAAGAAGTTCCGATACCATGAGCAGAGCGGAGATATTGCGGGGATCTTTCTTTAAAATACGATGCAGTTCCTCAAGGGCCTTGTCTGTCAGGCCCTTTTTCACATAGAAGGAGACCAGCATCTCCTGTCTGGGAAAGATGAGGGCGGCCAGGATCCCCAGGGCCAGGAGGAATCCCAGTATCTGCCAGGCCTTGAAAGTCTGAATGGAGAGGCGGGTATACCCACGGATCGGGACCTCGAGAGCGGCGGGCTTCTCCATGGGTTCTCCCGGGGCCTTTTTGTCTTTTAATTCCATCGGATTCTAAGCACCCCGGTGCGGATCGGCTTAAGGGAGAGGATCCCCTCCCTGTCGGATTTCACCATTCGTTTCCCTTCTGGCAAGGCCGAACCTTCCACGCTAAAGGCTGTGTTTGGTTCCATACCGGCCAGTTCCAGCCGGCCCTTCCCAAACCCCCTATATTCCAGGGACAGGGTTCCCTCTTCCACTCGAAAATCCTTCACCCACCCGCTGGCTGTCCGCACGTGGGGATACCTCCGGCCGCCTTCACGGCCGGAGGCCGGATCAGAAAGGACGATCAAGGCTTCTTTCGCTCCAGGCGCCAGGGACACATAGAGGCCCTGGGGTTCCCTTGCGAATCCGATGACGTTCCGGCATCGCCCTAGATCCGGGGGCTGCCCCCCGGGATCAAAACGCAGGGTGAGGCATGATCCGTAGTCCTCGATTTTATATCGCCCGGGGGCTTCCCGGGTCACCCTGACCTTGAGATAATCCAGGACCATGCGGATGTATTCGGAGGTGAACATAGGAGCGATATCCTGTTTCATGACCCACTCATAGACTTCCTTAAGGGCCTTGAGAGAGGCAGGGTACTCGGCGCTGAAAAAATGATAATAGATATCGATGGGAGCCACCCGTAAGGGGGTTCCGGTCCTCTCCATGGTGGTGATGATCCGCCGGAACCCGTAATAGGGACCCTGCCAGAGATTGCTCAGGATATTATCGTTTGCCTGGCCTGTATGGACCTGGTAGTGGTTGCCCACCCTGCGGTAGAGAGGGGCCACAGAAGTATAAGAATCGTCCACCTCGTCAAAGACCGTGTCCCCGCCGTTCATATTCAGCACCCCCAGGGCATCGCACCGGGCGATATGGGATTCCAGGGGCTCGCAGTTTCCGGACCACAGCATGACCCGGCAGGGCCGCCCTGGAGGGGCCAGCTCCTTCGTGATGTAACGGATCGAGTAGTCGATCTCCATCCGGGGGTCAAATGTATAGTCGTGTATGGCGATTCCATGACGTGAATCGTACATCTTCTTGTATTGGTAATTCGGGTCCCAGTAATAAGGATGGGAATATGTGTGGGATGCACTCTCCAAATTAGGTAGTGCAAAAATCTCCCTTGCCAGGGACACCAGTTCCTCACTTCCCAGGGCCGCAGGATCTATCTCTCCCACGATCACCGAGGCCGTTACAGGAAAATCGTACCGTTTGAAGATCTCGTCCCGCATGATCTCGGCGCAGCGGGACTTCTTGTCGATCCTGGAAGGGCCGGGGAAACCGTCCGCGTCCACATGGGATATGGCCACCCGGAGTCCGTTCAGGGTGGTGGGATCGGGAACGGGTTCTGCAGTCAGTCCAAGGGCCTCCCGGAAGAAAAGGAACGGGTTGAGATACCACTTCTTTCGGTAGTAGATAGGGTCTTCCCACATAATGAAACCCGAGAGGGCAAGCCCTCCTCCCGGGCTGGTGACAATCACCGAACTCTCGCTGTCCGCCCTGTCCGTTCGCCTGAGGCCAAGGTAGGTCCGAACCTCCGGCCCCAGCGGACGGTACCGCTCGTAGTGGCTCGGAAAGGGCGGATACCTTCGCTCGAATTCCACTCCTTCGGGATCCTTGAAGGTGTAACGGATCAGGGCCTTGCAGAAGGTGGAATCCCCCTCGTAGGCAAGACCTAGATGGCGAAAAATCTCGTCCACCTTGGCCTTGAGCGGACTTTCACCATCAACGCCCGTGAACCCGGGATCCCCCAGGATGACGACTCTTCGGCCCGCCCTGATCTGTCTGACCAACCATTCCACGTAATCGTCCCGCACCTTGCCCAGAGGGCCCTCGAAAGAGGTGATCACCGCGCGGAACAGGGACATGGTCCCATCGTCCGGAAGGGGTTTACGGTTTACATCCCTGTATTCCGGCAGGATCCCGTAATAATTGAGCACGGTTTGGCAGATCTGGGCCACCAGGTTGGTCTCCGGTCCTTGCCCCCGGAAGCCGTCGTAAAGAACCAGCACCTCCCTCCTGATAGGTTCCCCGGCCCGCGCACCAGAGGGAGGCCTGAACAAGGAAAAAAGTACCACCAGGGCGATACTAACCCTCAAGGGCGTCCAAAAAGATCTGATCCAGCCTGTAGTTCCCGACATAGGGGATGAAACCTCTCACCCGTGAAAAGGAAACGGCCTCCCGTGCCAGTTCCCGCTCTTCGTTCCCGTCATAATCCAGGGTCAAAACCGTGAGGTCCGGATCCGCCTCCAGACCCCGAGCCAATTGCTCCAGCAGGAGGGTTCGGGTCTCCCGGGGAACCTTCCGGTAACCCTTCTCAGGACCTGCATATTCGCTGTACAGGCCCTCAATCACCACGCAGTCCAACACTCCCGCAACGGCGGGCAATAACGGGAGACCCCGGTTCATGGCCAATACGGCCCGAGGGAAACGGTCACGGATCTCCCGGATGAGTCCTTCAAGGGCCAGGGGGATTCCGGAATACTGCTCCTCCTCGTCCCCAAGCGTCAAGCCGAGGCAGGAATCGACGGTGTCCAGGAACAAACCGTCAAAACCCCGACGCAGAACCGAGGGGATGATCCTGCCGAGGAGCAGTTCCCGCCATCTAAGGTCCCGCACGTCCATGATCCAGGTGTTCCATCGTCCGTTTTTCTTGAGGAGAAAGGACTCCTCCTTGACCCAGGGCCACAGGTGCCCCCCCTCTTCCACCTCCCCCGTACTCACGTAGCCCAGCAGCAGGGGACGCCCCCCCGATCGGCGGGCCAGGGGAGGATGGTAGTGTCCGTCCAGCACGGCCAGATCGAACCGGCCGTATTCCTCCACACCGCATCCGGCGCCGTAATAGCAGGTCCAGTTGCGAATGCCCCACAATTTCCGCCGCTTCATCGGAACTACCCCACAAATCCCCTCTTTTCGGGTATGCAGGGGCCGTGCCATTCTCTTTCTTACAGGATGACTTTGAGCAGGAACCAGAAGGTCCGGGTGACACCGCCCGCCACCGTCCTGGACTCGCTGGAGTATTCGTAGTCCAGGCTCCCTTCCACGCGGTTCCCGAACCGGAACCGGATTCCGGGAACCACCCGCCAGGTATCAACCTTTCGGCCGAAATCCCGGGTGATCCCTCCTGAAAGAACCCAACCCCAGTAAGGACGGGGCCGGACCTTCAGGCGGCCGGAAAGGCCATGGACCGCTTCGGATTCGATCATGGAGATGGGTCTGAACATCTCCGAGGAATAGAGGAAGCGGGAGCGGTAATAAGAATAGCTGAGGGAAAAGTCCGGGCTTTCCGTGAGACGGCGGGTCAAGATGAAGGTCATATCCTGCTTGGTGCCGTAATCCCCGGTATCCCGGAGGGTGTAATCTTCAAGGCCTGCGCTGAGAAGGATCCCCCAGGCCGGGCGTGGTGCCCAGTCCAGGGTGACGAAGAATCGATCCAGGCAGCCTCCGTATGCCACGGTGTCTACGGGATCGTACCAGGGGCGGTTATGCTCATAGTCCACCCCAAGGGATACCCCCCGCGGGAACCGGATATCCAGTCCTAAGAAAAGGGAAGTTCCTTTCCCCTTCCCATCGTGGCGGCCCGCCCCCGCCTTTACCAGGAGGGATGAGTTCAATCGATGGTGGAGAAGGAAAAAAATGTCCTTGATGCCATAATCCAGGGGCGAGATGCCCGTTTGGGGTGGGCGCGTGACGTGGATATCATGCAGGGTGAGTTCCAGGGAGGTCGCCGTGGTGAGGTGCCGCCTGTACCGAAGGGTGAGGGTCTTGACAGTGGACTCGTCGGAATCCAGGGAATAGGTGCGATATCCAGATTCCAGGGACGGACTGTGATCCCGCAGGATCTCATGGAGACTCCTCAGGAGTTCTCCGTTCCCGGGATCCAGATCAAGGGCGCGGTGGAAACACTCAAGGGCCGTCTCCCAATCCCCGCTCCCCAGCCGTCCGTATGCATAGTCGGACCAGAGGCCCGGATCCCCCTTCATCCGCCCCAGGATGTCCTCATATACCGGGAAGGCCCATTCGGCCCGGCCCGCCTCGGTGTAAAGGCGTGCCAGCAACCGCGCGCCCCTGAGGTGGGATGGGGATTTTTCGAGAAGATCCCTGAGTTCCCCCACGGCCGCCTCGTAATTGTTGGTACTGATCAACGCCTCGGCATAATCCGCCCGGATATCCAGATCTTCCGGGAACTGCTTTCGAAGCCTTTTGTATATCTTGAGGGATTCCCGGGGGTATCCTTTCCGGATGAATATCCTGGCCCGCAAAAGATCCCGCTGTTTCCGTTCTCCTGCCCCATAGTTCTTTCCGACTTCATTTCGGGAACCGGGCGCGCCGGAAAGATCACCAGGCAGGACAACCTCTTCCTGTCCACTATCCGCCTCGGACTGCCCGCCCCAGGTGAAAGGGGGGAGCATGAACACCAGCAGGATTGCGATTATTCGACTCTTCATCCCGGAAAGAAAGTCCTCCTGATTTCATGGAGGAAAAGCGCCTCAGCGCACCATGTCTGACACCATGTCATGGCAGACCTTCTGAGCGAGCCTGTTAAGAGAATCCCCCCAGGGCCAGGGGCACCCCCCCGTGGCGGAACGACTTTCCGCCCAAAGCACCTTTCCGCTCTCCACGTCCAGCATCCTGACGTTGATCCCCACCACCGGGGCCTCATCCAGGCCCCTCTTGTAACGGTACTCGGAGACCGATCCGTAGATGACCGTATCCACCCCCAGCCTTTTCCCGATCCGAAGGGCCACAGTCTTGTCAAGGACGGTGTCCAGATCTTCTTCTCCTCCTTTCAAGGTCTCGAGCATTTCAGTCCGTTCCATGAGCCTAAAGGGGGTGAGAGCGTAAAGCTCCGTGCTCAACAGGTCTCCAACGATCCTCCCCGCGTTGGGGTAAGTGGTCAGGTTGACCAAGGGTAAGACGGCGACATACCTTGCCTTCCCATGGATCTCTTTTCCTGAGAGGTAGCGCTGATTCGCATAACACCCACAAAGAGAAAACATAAGAACCAGGAAAACAATCCAACCGCTTCTTATCGCCTTCATTCTTTTCCTCCCGGAAAATCATTTGATAAAATTATATATTTCCCGTCGTCCGAAATGATTCAACCCCAAATTACACGTAAACCCCCGACCCTTAATGGGCGAAAGGACTGCCCACGGAGCAGTTCTTTTTGTTTCGGATCGGTAAAACTCAAGGACCTGAAAGGCCTCAGCTCATCGCATGGATCTTTAATACGGCACTCCCATGATGTTTCCCTGGAGCACCATGATTTGGAATGAAGGCCTGATCTCAATCCATATTTACTTTCCCGTATTTTTAAAAAGGATTTTTTGAGTGTTTAAATCCCAGACGCTGTTATCAGCCAGGTTGTTATCCTGTTTGAAGTTTTTCAAGGCTTTTCTTGAACCGGGCCCGAAGATTCCGTCGATTCGTTTCTTATAATATCCCAATTCCTTTAACCGCGATTGGATGATTTTTGCGTCCCTCTTCTTGCGCGGGTCCAGAAACACCTTTCCTGATTCTATCGGGCCTGATTGCGGTTTTGTTTCAGTCAATTTTTTGACTTCTTTTTGCGCAGTCACCTTTCTCTGTTTCCGGATTACCACGAACTTTTGATTATCTTCATACCTCTTTCGATTCATGTAAGATGCTATTCGCACGGTCTTTCTGTCCGGACCCGAGTTGGTATTATAAAGGACATTAACATAGAAGTTGTCCTTTAATGCATTGACGCTGAACTTCCCCCCTGATACGAGGACCCGCCAACCATGATCATTAATATACAGTGTATCGAGGATTGATTGCCCTTCCATGTCGGGATTGTCTGTAATTTTCAGTTCAAGAGAAGCGTAAGATGGAAGGCGATCTTTACAGAACACCATAATAAAAGAGTCTTCCGGCGTGGAATTCACGCTGGAAAACGATTTTTTCCAAACAGACAATTTTTCGTATTTCTGCTTGTTTATTCTATCTTCCTGTGTTGGGACCATGTTAAAAGCGTTGAGCAGTGCATGAACGTAAAGATCCATAAAAGAAGATAACTCTTTTAAGTTCGTGCCTTTAAAAGAAGACTTTGGAACAATAAATGTCTGTATTTCAGGAAGCGTAGGAGCGATCAAGGCCGTGGCCGATTTATTGATTGTTATCCCGCCTTTTTTCACTGTATAATCGGCCGCGAAATAGTCGGCGACACGTCTTCCAAAAAGGTCCCCGAAGTTGAACACACCTTCAATTACAATTTCAGCCTCCTTCTTTGTCTGTTTTTTTACTTGAAACCCGGTAAGTTGAATGGCTAAAAGCTTGAAATCATCATACGTGAAGTCTTTATCATAAAAGGCGTGTTTCCCTTTCGGGTCAAAGGTTACTTCAGGGCCAGAATCTCTGTTTCCCCGCATCTTGTTCACAATGGCAGCTATGACAAACTTTACATGGGCAGGTTGCTTGGCAATATCCCCGATCGTAAGGGCCGGCGGGTGAATTTCAATTCCTTTTTTTTCAGGAGCCTTGGCCTCGGCCACCTGCGCCTTGTTTTTACCGGTAGTAGTAGTTGTGACACATCCTATTACAAAAAAAACCGCAATGAATGATCCTATCCACAATAATGTCTTTCGCAACATACTAAGACGGTCAGAAATATGTAGACATTTTTCTCTAGTTCTGCTATTACCTCAAGCATGGAAAAGCTTGATGGGAGAAAAATCGGACCAGAGGCAATGGAGCAAATCCGCA
>JAFDEE010000103.1 GCA_019310525.1 Deltaproteobacteria bacterium
TCTTCCGCCTCCGCCACGGCTACTGCGTGACAGGCTGCGTCAGGCTCAAATTTTAATCCTCGAAATACTTCAATGTATGGATGCTTGTCCCGCTTGGTATCCCAAGCGGGGCGGTTAAAATTTTCGCCTTCCTTGACCTTGCACAAATTTTCTCATTTATGGATGGACACTAGTTACACAGGAGGTGGCTGGTTAAGGTCCTTGGGAGACCGGCCAGCCGAATGCACTATAACCATGAAAATTTACTTCTCTACCGGAACCTCCAAATCCAATAGAGGTGCATACTGCTGGGCGCCGAAGATGTCTCCGTCACCAGGGCTGCCGCTGGGGCGGGTTCGATATATGGTGAATTTGATCGCGCAAGCAGGATCGAAGTTGACAAAATCGGATATACGGTCAAGGCCGATTCCATAAAGTTTTGCAATGGACTCCCGGCTTATGGCCCCGCTGGCCTTGACCCTTTCGTAAACGGCCTTTTCCGGAAATATGATATCAAAGGTTATTTTGTCAACACCCGCGTTTTTAGACCGGATGGTCTTGGCAAGCTGGGAAAGTCTGGCGGTCATCTTCTACCTCCTTATGCACCGGCTTCGGTCAGATGAGTTGAAAAGAGTTCCAGGGGGTCATCCAAGGCTACGGTATGGTTTATGGTCCACCGGTAGGCGGGAGTAGCGGCCAAGACTTCGTCCACGATAAAAGAGACGCCTCCGGCCGTGCCTTTGACTTCAGGCAGCCGGGCGTAAAACATCTGGCGGGTCCCGATCATGCATACTTCTTCAGCCATCTCCTTGCTGGGAGCAACACCCTGGACCACCACGCACAATTCATGGCCCGGTTTGTCTTTCAATGGTTCCAGGTCGCCCATGACGCCGTTTCGGCCGAAGACGTTGTAGTACAGTTCGTATCCCTCTTCACCGAACCGTTCCCGGACCTGTTCGCGGGCCCAATCAATCACCTGGTCGATATGGGCGATGGTGTAAGGATCGCGCACGCCGGCCAAGCCGATAAAACGCTCGCCGACCTTACCCGAGCCCTCGAGTTTCACCCGGAACTCCTTGGCCGGATGGAAGGTGGGACCGGTGATACGGGTGGTTTTGGGATCAATCTGTTCGTACCGGCAGTTGCTCATATCCAGACGCCCCCCGGCCACGTATTCGTCATACGGATTGGACCGTTCGTACATGGCGTGGCCGGCTACCGAAGCCACCGTGCAGCGCTGGTTTGGATGCATGGCCGTGATCTTGACGTCTTCCATCGATATCTCACCAATAACCGTTTCCTTGCCGCCATAGGGCTCAGCGCAAAAGGAGGCACATTCCAACACCTTGCCCAAATAATAGGACAAGTCTTCCGGAAATCCCGCTCGAATGGCCGGGCCGGCGAATATGGCGCAATCGCTGCTCCGCCCGCCGATAATGACCTCGGCTCCCAGATCGAGCAATTTTATATAGGGATGAACACCGGCCATGGCCACTATCCGGTCCGTAGCCTCCAATTCTTCAATAGTCAGGGCCGGGCGATTATCCAATCCTTCTACCGTTTGGCCGGCTTCTATCTTTTTTTTCAGGAATTCCTTGCTCACTTCAGAATAGAAATATCCGATTTTGAACTTGGACATGCCATGTTTTTTGGCCAGATCTTTGATAATTTCAACATAGAGGTCCACTCGGCTGTTTGTCCCGGTATCACCGGCCGAACCGATGATCATGGGAACACCTAGTTTTCGGGCAGCCAGAAGCATTAGTTCGAGGTCGTGACGCTGCCATTCGAGCGGACTGGTCGATGTGTCCATACCAAGGGGACCCGGCCCGATATCATCGCTGCCGGAATCGGCCAGGATAAAATCGGGCTGTGTTTCAACACCCAGGTAAAAGCTTTCCTTTTTGATGGGGGCGAACCCCAGATGCCCGTTCGGGCACATAAAACGTAGTGTTTTCATTTTTTCTTTTCCCGCATACCTTAAAATCAGGCCGACCCTCCGCCTTGATTCAGCCTCAAGGGGCAGGCCTGTTTGGTCTAAGCCGGCGCTGAAAATCGCCGGGCTTGGTTTATAAGCTCCTCAAATAATTGCAAAAACTTAGGCTCATCCGGATACAGCCATTCCGGATGAAACTGCAACCCAAGAACAAAAGGTTCAACAGCACTTACAGCTTCAATCACCCCGTCTTCCGAAAACGCGGCCGCCGTGAATCCATCCGGTACGTCAGCCACGGCCTGGCGGTGAAAACTGTTGACCCGGGCCCGAGGCCCCAGGCATTGTGCCGGGAAGGTCCCGGGTCTCAATTCGATTTCATGGCTGGGTATCTCCGGAGAGAGGTGCTGGTAATGGTCAAGCCTTCCCCTTCCCTCCACATGAATGTTCAAGGTTAAACTTCCGCCCAGGGCTTCGACCAGGGTTTGATGCCCCCGGCAGATGCCCATTATGGGCATACCACTTTTATAGGCCTCTCGAACCAGTTGAACTTCATAATCATACCGCTCTGGATCCATCTCCCTTAGGGTGGGTTCAAGCTGAGTGGTGAACGCACCGGCGGGCAGGTCCGTGCCGCCGCTCAGGAGCAGACCGTCTATGGCTTTCACCACTTCCCCGGGATCCGAAGCAAATTCCTGGTGGGAGGGCAACAATACGGGCAATCCGCCGGCGTCCTTCACCGCCCGGGCGTATTGGGCCACCACTCGAAAAAAAGTCCTGGCCCTGCCCGAGTGGTCACGCAGTTTGGCTATATGAGAGGAAATACCGATTACGGGTTTAGCGGAAACACTCATGACTTTTCCCCCACAGCCGTATCACTGCAATGGAAGCATGCCACACGGTGGGTCTTGCTGATTTCGGTCCATCCAGGTGTCTGCACTTCACATATCCGGTCTTTCTTCTCCGGGCAGCGAGTGTGGAAGTAACATCCCGTTGGAGGATCCAAAGGGCTGGGAACCGTGCCTTTCAAGACCAGCCGCTCCTGTATCCCTCTGCGGCGGTCCAGCCTGGGGATGGCCGACAACAAGGCCTTGGTGTAAGGGTGGTGGGGGTATTGAAAAATTTCATCACTTTCTCCGATTTCGACCACCTTGCCCAGGTACATGACTGCAACCCGGTTGGAAATATGCCAGACCACGCGCAGGTCGTGGGCGATGAAAAGATAGGTCAGATGAAATTCTTTTTTTAATTCTTCCAGCAACTGTATGATCTGGGCCTGAACGCTGACGTCCAGGGCGCTTACCGGTTCGTCGGCGATTATCAATTTGGGTCGTACGGCCAGGGCCCGTATGATGCTGATGCGCTGCCGTTGCCCTCCGGAAAGCTGGTGAGGATAGGCATCGATGAACCGTGTCGGCAACGACACCCGCTTCAGCAGAGAAATGATTTCAGATTCCTGTTCCTCGAAGTCGTTTACACCGCGGGCTTCCAGGGCCGCCCCGATTATTTGACGGACCGATTTGCGGGGATTCAGACTCGAGTACGGATTTTGAAAAATAACCTGCATCTCTTTTCGCAAACGGCGCAACCGACTACCGCCCACGTAACTGATGTCATCGCCCAAAAAGGATATTCGTCCCGACGTGGGCTCTGAGAGGCGAATAGCCACCCGGCCCAGGGTTGATTTTCCGCTTCCGGATTCCCCCACCAGTCCCAGGGTCTCGTTTTCATAGATATCCAATGTAACGCCGTTTACGGCGTGAACCAGGCGGTCCTTCTGGCCGGTCAACAGCCGCCCGATCAGACTGGCCCGCAAAGGGAAATGCTTGGTCAGGTCTTGTACGCTAAGCAGTGGTTTCATAACTGGTTATTTCCCGGCACTTAAAGCAACATGCCTCATGACCCGGTTCAACAACTTCAAGCTGAGGAGAACTCCTGTAGCACATGTCCTCGGCTTGAGAACACCTATTGGCGAAGACGCATCCCAAGGGCAGGCTGGCCAGGTCCACTTCACCGGGGATGGGTTGAAGTGGACGCCGTCCGAAACGCATTCGAGGCAAGGCGTTGAGCAACCCTATGGTGTATGGATGCCTGGGTCGATCGATCACGTCGGCCACACTGCCCTGCTCCAGGATTCGACCAGCGTACATAACTGCTATCCGGTCGCAAAATTCCGAAGCTAGAGACAGATCGTGGGTCACCAGGATTATGGCAGTGCCGCGTTCCTGGTTGATCCGTTCGAGAAGCGCCATGATCTGGGCCTGTACCGTCACGTCCAGGGCGGTGGTGGGTTCGTCGGCCAGGAGAATGTTGGGATTGCAGGCAAGGGCGATAGCGATCACCGCCCGTTGTTGCATGCCGCCTGAAAACTCGTGAGGGAAAGCTTCATATCGTTCCTCCGCCGAAGGGATCCCCACCTCATCCATCAGTTCTAAGACTCTTCGGCGCTCCGCCGCCCGACGCTTCTTCTCAAACACGAACAGGGATGAATTGGCGGTGAATACATTATGAACGCGCAGGCTCTCACGTATCTGGTCGCCCACTTTGTATACCGGGTTGAGAGTAGTCATGGGGTCCTGGAAGATCATTGCTATGTCCTTGCCCCGCAACGCCCGCATCTCACCCGGCTTGAGTCCCAACAACTCGGTCCCCTGATATGTAATTCCGCCCTGAGCGATCAGGCCCGGGTGCGGGACCAAGCGCAGGATGCTCAGCAGCGTCATGGACTTACCGCTGCCCGATTCTCCGACCAGCCCCAGGCGCTGCCCTTTTTCCAAGGTAAGGCTGACCTGATTGACCGCCCTCACCAGTCCGCGTCTGGTGGGGAATTCCACCGTCAAGTTTTTCAATTCCAAGACAGGTTCGTTCATGTCTGTAGCTTGAGTCTCGGGTCCAAAACTTCACGCAGACCTTCACCTAAAAGATTGATTGCCAGAACCAGCGCCACCAGAACCAGGCCGGGGATGGTGCTGACCCACCAGGCGATGAACAGCACGTTGCGACCTTCACTGATCATCGATCCCCAGGCCGGAATGGTGGGCGGCACGCCCACGCCTAAAAAGGAAAGTGATGCCTCAAGCACGATCAGAAAACCTACCCGCAGGGTGGCCAGCACGATGACCGAAGCCGTGATATTGGGCAGGATTTCGCTCAGCATGATCCGCAGTCCCGGCTGTCCCAAAGACCTGGCCGCCTCGACGTATTCCCTGGTCGCTTGAGAGAAGGTCTCCCCGCGGGCCATACGAAAAAACTCGACCCAACCACGCAAGGCCAGCGCCCATACCAGGTTCCAAAACCCGGGACCCAGAAAAGCCATCATGCCGATTGCCGAAATCAGGTACGGAAAGGCCATCAGCAATTCACTGAACCGGGAAAGAACAGTGTCCAGCCAGCCCCGGTAGTACCCGGCCACAAGCCCAAGACTGACTCCAAACAACACGCACAGCCCCACCGAAAGCAAACCCACCAGGATGCTCACCCGGGCGCCGTATATCGTCCGGGAAAGAATGTCCCGTCCCAGGGCGTCGGTCCCGAACCAATGCCTGCTGTCCGGCGGGAGAAGTCGCTGGGTCAAATCACTTTCGTTGGGTTGGAAAGGCGCCACCCAGGGGGCGAAAATGGCCATGACCACATAAAGGATAACTACCAGGCCGGAAATCAAGGCTGCGGGATTCCGGCGGAGTTCTTCACAAACCCCGAACAGGTTCCGCCCGGTGCGAACGGCGTGAAGCGTTAGAGTTTTGCTGACGGCGGTCATAGAAGTCCCTATGTTCTTGGTTCTGTCAAAACGACATTACTTACAGTTCGATCTTGGGGTTTAAATAGGTATAGACCACGTCCACTGTCAGATTCGCCATAACATAGGTAAGGGCGTATAGCATCACTGCCGACTGAACCACCACGTAATCACGGCTGAAGATCGAACTGACAACCAGTCGACCCAACCCCGGCCAGGAAAAGATGGTCTCAACGATCATGTTGCCCCCCAGCAGTTTGCCGACTTCAAGGCCGGCGACGGTTACGGCCGGGATCATGGCGTTTCTGAGGGCATGTTTGATGATGACCGCCGTTTCCGGCACGCCTTTGGCCCGTGCCGCCGTGACATACTCCATGCGCATTACTTCAAGCATGGACGAGCGGATTACACGGGCCAAAACGGCGGCAAAGGCCACCCCCAGGGTGGTGGCAGGAATCAGCAGGTGTTTAACAGCGTCCCAGAAGGCCGCCCAGTTGCCTGTCAGGATTGCATCCAATGTGAGGAATCCTGTCACACGAGCGATGGTGAAGTCGGATCCAAGTCGGCCGGACGTTGGGAACCATCCTAAATGGACGCAGAATACCAATATCAGGATCAACCCCAGCCAGAAATTGGGCATACTGATTCCCAAAAGGGCCCCGGACATGGTGGCCCTGTCAAAGATTGAACCAGGCCTCAGGGAAGTAAGGACCCCCACCGGCAGGGCGATCAGTATGGCCATGAAAACGGCGGCCAGTGTCAGTTCGACGGTGGGAGGAATCGTCTCGAGGATCAACTCGAGCACCGGCTGGCGTTTGACTACAGAGTAACCCAGGTCCCCCTGAAACAACCCGCTTATAAAAAGCCACAACTGTTTGGGCAAAGGCTCGTCCAGGTGAAGTTCCTGCCGGAGGCTCTCCATTTCGGATATCGAGGCCGCTGAATCACCCAGCATGATTTCCACCGGGTCTCCGGGCAGGAGGCGCATGAAGAAGAATACAATGATCAACACCCCCAAAATAACCGGTATGGACCCCAGCAACCGTTCTATCACCCGGACGAGTCTCATGATCCGTCACCCTCACTACTACTTGGTCTCGTAACCCGCCTCTTTTAATAATGCTTTGGCCTTTTCCGGATCGTACGGATACGGTTTCAGGTCCGGATCGTAACCGAAACCGCTAGGCAGAAAACACGTGGCCAGTCTGGTCCCGTAACCGCGATAGATGTTCTTGAGAATACTGTCCCAATCAATGGCGTAGTTGATGGCACGGCGCACCCTGACGTCATCAAAGGGCGGTTTGGAATTATTAAATTCGATCTGGTAAGACCGTGTCCCCTCAACCGACAACACTTTGACCTTCTTGCTTTTGGACAAACGGTCAACAAGGTCCATGGGAACGGCCTGAATGATCGATACCTCACCCGCCAGAATGGCCGCAACCCTGGTGGATGGCTCAGGAATGGCCCGGAATACCGCACGCTTCACCTTAGCGGGTCCCACCGGCGGCAGGTCTGGGGAGCCGCCGTAATAATCATCGAACCGCTCCATGACCACTTCGTCATCCAGCTTGCCCCGGACAAATTTAAACGGCCCCGCGCCGATCGGCTTGCGGGCGAAGGCCTCATCACCCACTGTTTCGATATATTTCTTTGGAACGATCTGGAAATGAACCAGGGCCTGAAGAAAAGTGGGGAAAGGTTTATCCAGAATGAATCGGACCTGCCGGTCGCCCGCTTTCTCCACCCGGGACAGAGGCCCCAAGAGCCCTTTGCGTGGACTGGACTTGCCGCCGACACCCCCTTCTTTAAGAACCCGGTTAAAAGTGAAAACCACGTCTTCCACTGTCACAGGTTGGCCGTTGTGGAACTTGGGGCCTTTCCGCAAGGTGAAAATATACGTCTTTTCATCCGGCATCTTCCATGATTCGGCAAGCTCGGGAACGACCTTTGATGCCCTGGTTCGCGTCACCAAACCGTCAAACATATTACGGATCACGGTTTCCGTGTTCCGGCTCCGATGCATGGCCGGATCCAAACTCACAAACGCATTGACGTTCATGCCCACCACAAGGGTATCGCCTTTCTTTAGACCCACGTCATGAAGGTTGATCCGGTTGCCCATGGACGGCGCAAAACCTTCCACTTCCACACGGGCCGCCTCGATATTGGGCAGAACATAACCAAAAGCCCATGGTGCGTCATCAAAAATGGTCTTCTGAACCAAATAATAGGCTTTTCTCCTTACCTCAGGGTCGGTTGACGATCCCCCCCTCTTCAACGCCTCATCAACCTTTGGGTTGGAATAAAAAGAAAAATTACCCCGGCCCCCGGTTGTCAACTTGGGATTGCCCAGATCGTACGGATCGAAGTAAGCACTGCCCCAGTCCGTCAGGTAGGCCGCTCGGTATCCTTTCTTCACCTGGTCTCTTAGCACAACCTTTTCCCATATTCTGACCTCGACCTGAATCCCCAGCTTCTTCAACTGCCCGGCAATGGCCTGAGCCTCCAACTGCCGATAAGGCGGCGCATCCAAAGTAAAGACCAGCTTTTTGGCCTTAGCCTCTTGGAAGAAGCCGCCGCCCCAGAAAATACCCAGCGCCAGGGCCAATACCAAAGTCATCCGTAATTTTTTGGCCTTTCCCATCTTACACCTCCTTGTCTCCCGGGTTTGATCTTTTTGTTGCAAGTCTCTGACCCCTACACCATTTGTTGCAAACACGGATGTCATAGTCTCCTGGTTTTGTCAAGGAAAAATTTTATCAGCCTTCGCAGAAAACCATGGGCTTGCCCGTGGATAAATGTGCAAACATTTGTTGTGCTACGGCGTGATGTCGCCCAAAGCCTAAGACGGATACCCGCGACGTAGCCGAAGGCAAAGACGGGTATTTTGGGGGACCATGGGTCTACCCGTGGGGCTTCATTGTCCCGTTAGGGGCATGAGCGAAACCTCCACCTTCAGGCGAAAATTTCAACCCAGATTATGCATGACAGATTATGCATGACAAATTTTGAATGAATTCGATGTCTTCGGACTGCACCCGTTTTTTATACCAGGATTCAAGGGGTCGAGGTAGAAAACCGGCATTGACAGGATGGATCAAATTCGAGGGGGGGGCAGGATTTGGACGAAAGGGGGCCCGTCTTTCCGGGGCAACTTCAGGGAGACCTTTGAAAAACGTCCTCTTTTGCCCAATCTCTGCGTCAGACTCAAATTTTAATCCTCGAAATACTTCAATGTATTCCTGCGGTTAAAATTTTCGCCTTCCTTGACCTTGAACAAAATTGAACATTTTTCAAAGGTCTCTCAGGGTTTCAGGATGAAGGTTTTCGGGCCTCCATAACTCCGTTTACCACGTATCTGGGGGGTTCACCCCTGGTAACTCCAGCGATGTTTTCAAGGCCCGCGCTCAACATTCGGTGAAAAGCCCCCCGGGTGATACCGGCCACATGGGGTGTGATCAAGAGCCTGTCACGGGCCTCCGCCGAAAGGTTCAGGAGAGGATGATCGGCGGGAGGAGGTTCAGGAGATATAGTGTCAACGGCTGCTCCCCCGATTCGACCCTCTTCAAGTGCTGCTGCAAGGGCTTTGGAATCCACTATCTCTCCTCTGGCCGTGTTTATCAGAATGGATCCGGGAGGCATGCGATCCAGCTCCCGCTTCCCGATCAGATGCCGTGTTTTCGGATGCAGGGGGACATGGAGACTGATCACGTCGCATGTTGAGAGCAGTTCGTCAAGGTCCATGTAAGTAACCCCCAGATC
This sequence comes from Deltaproteobacteria bacterium, assembly GCA_019310525.1. Classification (NCBI taxonomy): domain Bacteria; kingdom Pseudomonadati; phylum Myxococcota; class Myxococcia; species Deltaproteobacteria bacterium. Next base: position 9,414 of record JAFDEE010000103.1, read on the forward strand.
GGCCTCCACGGTTTCAGGAGCGCGCAGCACATCATAATAAAATATCTCAGCCCCAAGCAACTTGACCAAACGCGCCACTTCCCGACCTATGGCTCCCAGCCCCACGATACCCATCCGGGTATCCCGCACTTCCTGGAGGCCTTCCTTGAAGTACTTTTCCCTTATAGAGGCGTAATTCCCGGCCTTCACCTCCCTGTCGCAGATCACCATGCGACGTTGAAAGGCAACGAGTAGGGCCAGAGTATATTCCGCCACCGTTTTATTGTTTTGACCGGGAGCGTTGCATACCGGGATCCCATAAAGGGCGGCGCTTTCGGCATCGATCCTGTCATAACCCACGCCCGCACTCTGGATCATCTGGATGCTGGGAATGTTTTCCAGGATTCTCGGGGTGATCACAGGAAAGGAGGCGGGAAGGAAAAGGAAATCCATCCCTCGGCAGACCTCAATGACCTCCTCCTCGGTGACGGCATGCCTGAAGTGCATCTCCAGCTCCCCTGGAAACCGTACACCTGAATCCTCGAACCGCTTTCGCGGCAATATGCTCATGACCTTGGCCTTCATGCCTTCTCCTCGGTTGGCCGGACCTTTTTTCCCGCCAAGTTTCTCCTTCCGAAAACTCAGCCCAAGAGTTCTTTCATGACCCTGGTGATCCGCTCCATGCCTATACGGCACTCTTCAAAAGACGTTGCGTAGGAGAGGCGAAGATATCCCTCCCCCCTTCTTCCAAATGTCACACCGGGGACAAGGGCCACACCTCCTTTTTCCAGGAGGAGATCGGCCACTTTCCGGCAATCCATACCAGGGACGTCAAACCTGACGAACACGTAGAAGGCTCCTTTTGGGGTGGTCGTGCATTCCAGTCCTGGACAGGCGGATATGGCATCCAGGACAAGTTTTCTCCTCTCGTCGAACTTCTCCACCATCTCTTCCACACACTCTTGTGGACCTTCCAAAGCCGCGATGGCCCCTGCCTGGGCAAAGGAGCATATCGAAAGAAGGATATTTTGCTGAACCCTGACCGCGGCCTCTACCAAGTCGGCGGGGGCCGCGAGGTAACCGATACGCCACCCCGTCATGGAATAGGTCTTGGAAAGGGATCCCCAGATTACGGTCCTCTCTTTCATTTCCTCCATGGCGGCAGGGCTAACGAACTCGGCCCCGTCATAAAGGATCCGATCATAGGCCTCATCCGAGAAAAGGACCAGGTCCCGTTCCTTGGCGAATCTGCAAACCTCCCTGATCTGATCGGCCGTCATGACTCCCCCGGTTGGATTCTGGGGGGAATTGACGATTATTCCCCTGGTACGATCCGTTACAAGTCGGCCGGCTACCTCAAGGTCAGGTGCGAAGTTCTCCTCCTCCAGCAAAGGAATGGGCACAGGGATCCCGCCTGCCAACCGGATACATGAGGTGAACTGGCTGTACCCGGGGTCCGGAACCAGGATCTCGTCGCCGGGTTCCAGGAAAGCACTAAGGCTCAGGTACATGGCCTCCTGGCCGCCACCCGTCGCCATGATCTCCTTTTTCGAATCATACGCAAGCCCCTTGTACTCCTTCAGGTGTGCGGTCAAGGCCTCCAGAAGCCTGGGCATCCCGGCATTGGGGGTATAATGAACCATCCCCTTGTCCATGGCCTCCATTGCGGCTTCCTTGATATGCCGGGGAGTATCGAAATTGGGTCTTCCAACCCCGAAATTTATAACCTTGACCCCCTTTGCCTCCAACCGGAGAGCCTTGTTAAAAACCTCCCGTATCCCGGATCCAGGGATCTCTTTCATCCGCTCCGCCGCCAGGGAACGCTTCATCTCTTTTCTCCTTTCCTCATCCCTCCAGTGGGCGCAAGAGGATCAACAGGTTTCTCCTTGAATTCACCATAGACTCGATTTCCACGGGGAAAACCAACCGCAGACATTATCCCAAATTATGATCCCATGAAAAAGCTACCTCCCTTTTTGTTGCTCGACGATACAATCGAGGATGAAAGAAAACCAAAGCAAGGAGGTAGCCACGATGTATTATACAGGAATCGATCTGCACAAGAAAACATCTTACATAACCACCATTATTAAAGCATTCTGAAAGCACCCGATGGGTGAAGGGTAAAAGGGATGTTTCCTCCGCTACGTTCCCGCCAAACAGCCGGCGGGCAAGCATTCACACATAATTTGGGGTTATTTCATAGTAAAAGACTCAACCCGAATTCTGCAAGCCTCAAGTTTGCATCCTAACGGGTTCAGGAGTGGTTATGCAAGTTTGTGTTCAAAGAACCTTGACCTCTTCAGAAGGTTTATAAACCAAGAGCATTGGTAGCGGAATTCTCAGGGTGATGGCCTGGGTCGGGCAGATATATACACAACCCGCAAAATGGCTGCACTCCTTGGGGTAGGTCACGGTAGGGATCTCTCCCTTTTTTGACCCATAGTATACGTCTTCCGTGCAGAGATCGACGCACTTGCCGCACTTGTTGCACTTTTCAGGATCGATTACGGGTGGCATTATCTTCTCCTCCTTCAGTAAGGTCTCCACTGGAGCATATTTTGCCCGTTTCTGTTGCAAATGATGTGGGCCTGGTTCAGGGTCGGGTTGGTGAAGGGATAATCCGGCCGCACGTGCAGGCCCCGGGTCTCTTTTCTGTCCAAAGCCATGATGAAAGTGATCTCTCCCAGGTCCAGCATGTTGAGAACTTCCAGGCATCGGCCCAGTTCGTGGGGATTTCTCGCAAGCATGGAGGCATGGGCCTTCTCCTTTATCCTCCGCAGGTGATGAAGTCCCTGCAACAGGAGACTCTCGTTCCGGACATGTCCGGCATAATCCAGCATGGTCTGCTGAAGGGCCACATTGGTCTCTTCCCAGTCCGGTCCGATCTCCCGACCCCGGATCTGATCGATCATGGCCTTTTTCTCTTCAATAAAAGAACGATGGACTTCCAAGTCCGGGTCAGAGAGGCCGTCCACATACTTTGCGGCGTTCTCTCCGCCTATGTAACCGAAGGTGGCGGCAGCCGAGATATCCCCGAAGGCTTCGTCACCTGCGGCATAAAGCCCTTTGAGGGTCGTTTCCGCCCTCTCATTGGCAACGATCAACCCACCCCCTCGGAGGGGATAGGTTGCGAACTCAATCGGATGCTTCCTGAGATCTATGCCTTCCTCTTTCATATGGTCGAGGAGGGACACATTTCCCTCATGAACGAACCAGTGGAGCATGTATTCCAGGTCTTCTTCTTCAATCCCCCTGCAATCCATATACAAAGGGCCCTTTCCGGATTTGGTGTACTGTTCAGGGACCAGTTTGTTGACCTCGCAGATCATGTCTCCGTATTTCCGGTCGGGCTTGGTGACAAAGGTTCCCGCGGGTTTCCCGTCCCAGCCCCTCATGACACCGACCCAGGTGGCCTGTCCGAACTTTGCGAAGTACTTCGGGCCGATGTGCCGCTGGGGCATCTCCAGATTCTGCAATTCGGCCCCGGCCCTGTAAGCCATGGCCCGTCCATCCCCCGTCTGGACTCCGCCATGGGGATCGTTGAACATCCATCCCGGGGTCAGGCAGGGATAGAGTCTGGAACACTTGCCGGTACCCAGCAAAACGGCCTTGGCCTGGAACACGTACACCTTGTCTTCCCGGGTGTGGACACCAATAGCTCCAACAATGGAATCGCCTTGCCTCAACAAATCGAACACCATCACCCGGCCCATGATCTCCGCCCCGCGATCCTTGGCTTGCTTTACCAGGACCTTTTTCTGGAAACGTCCCTCGTACTTGATGTGGGTGAAGGGACGGCCCGGGAACGAGTGTCCGGCAAACTCCCATTTTCCCTTGTACTTCATGGGGATCCCATAGCTGTCCCACAGCTTGACGATGTCATAGGCTTTGGTGAACTGGGCCCTCAGGAGATCTTTGCTTATGAGGATTTCCCCCTTTGCAGTCCTGAGAAGTTCCTCGATCCAGGTATCCCGGTCTTCACCATGAACCTCAGGGATCCAGGTCTCAAAGTGGTCGTTTCCCATCCTTCCGCAGCCGCTATAAAGGGGATTCCCTTTTTCCGCTACAACCACTTTGGCACCCATTTCCCTCGCCCGAATGGCTGCCATAAGACCGGCGATGCCACCACCGATGCAAAGCACATCCGTTTTCACAATTTCTTCTTGCATGTCATTGCTCCCATTGTAAATACACAATTTACTCCGCCTCTGCGGCCCTTAAAACCTCTCCAGGATCCCAGACAAGAAGATCCCCGGAGGAGCGTCCTTTGCGGTACCCGCTGAGGCGCCATTATTCATCAGGATAGGGCCGGATTCACGGCCTTTTTCTCCCTTACTTGCCAGAACACAAAAAAAGTCATTACCGCGATGCCCACTGCAAACCAGAGGACGTGATGCGTATAGATGTAAACCATAAGGAAAAGAGGTGAAAGGAAAATGAAAATGCGTTCCTTAAAATCAAGAGCCCTCAGGAAATATCCGACGATAGCCTGCTGCAGGCCCAGGAAGATAATGGGACACGCCGTCAGAGACAGGACGACAAACCAGGGATCCTGGAAGTTGAAGGTCAGCCCTGGTACGAATACTATGAGGAAGGGAAGAAGAAATCCCGCAAGTCCCGCTATGGCGGCCTCCACCGATGTCCTCATATAGTTACCTCCCGAGATCTGGGATGCAAAAATCGCTGGTATGGCGATAGGTGGTGTGATGTTTGCAAAGACCGCGGCATAGAGGACAAAGTAATGGGCCTGTAATCGGGGAACACCCATCTTGATCAGAATGGGGGCGGCCGTGATGGCGACCAGCAGATAGGCCGCCGAAGTAGGTATTCCGCACCCGAGTACTATGCAGATCAGAAACGTAAAGACAAGCAGCAGCAGAAGGTTGTTCCCGCAAAGGGCCACGATGGCCGAAGGCAGCTTGATTCCCAGGCCTGTCATGGTGATTGTGATAATCACCAGCCCCAGCACGGCGCATATACAGGCCACCTTGCTGCCGATTTCAGCACCACGGCAAAGTCCGTCTATCAGGCTTGAAAAGGAAGGTCGTGTCTTCTTCCTGACCATGCTGATAACGAGAAGAATGATTGTACCCCAGAAGGCGGCAAGTGTGGGGGTGAATTCGAGCAGAAGCAGGATGGTCAGGATGATCAAGGGGCCGAAAAAGACCGGGGCCCTGACCATCAACTCCCGCTTGTCCACTTTAACGGTCTCCGCTTTGTGAATTCCGAGTTTTCCGGCCTGAAAGGTGACATACAGAGCCGCCGAAAACACATAGAGCAGTGCCGGTAGAATTGCTACGGCCACGATATTCTTGTAAGGAATACCGGTAAAACCCACCATTACGAAGGCCACGATGCCCATGACCGGAGGAACGATGGGCCCGCAGGTCGAGGCGGCGGTCTCAATTCCTCCTGCATGCTCAGGGGGGTATCCAGCCTTTTTCATAGCGGGGATTGTAAAGGACCCCGTGATCATGACATTGGGTCCGGGAAGACCGCTTACAGAGCCTACCAGGGCGCTCGTAAAAACCGCCGCCATGGCCGGTCCCGCCCGGAAGCGGTAAGACACCCAGTCTCCGATCATGCTGAAGAAGTCAACGGCCCCGGTGGCGCTCACAAGCATTGCAAAGACCATGAACATGAATATCAAGGTCGCCGAAATTGTGAGAAGATATCCGTAGATCCCCGATATTCCGAATGAAAGGGCAAGCCTTGAAATAATGAGGCTGGGTTCCATTTTCATGGCCTGGATGGGGCCGGGCAGTACGTAACCGAAGGCCGCATAGAGGATGAATACAGCGGCAAGTATCGGCAGGACAGGCCCTGCTGCCTCATAGCAGGCTACGAGACAAAGTATGATGAGAATGGCGCCTATCACAAGATCGGGTTTTGTGTTGAAAGACAGGCGGTAGAGCAGATCTTCATAAAATATCTGCACATACAGGATGCAGACCAGAGACAGCAAAGCCATGCCCAGTTTCAGCGCCCAGAACCTCGGATTTTTGCGGATCATGAACAGGTAGGTTAGCACGAGCCCGAATCCAAGGTGGGTGTTGGCGTGAAGATCCGGAGCCTGGATGAGAACCCGCACATAAACAAAGTGGTAAACTACCATTACAAGGGAAATTATCAGTATACTCCGGTTGAGTATTTTTTTCCCTGTAGAAATCTCATTGTCTTTTGCCGCCTCCCCGGCTGGATTCCTTGAAGGGGCGTTCATTTCGTTGATCTCCTTTCCTGATAGCCGCCCGGGCCTCCGGGCCGCGGCCCCGCGTCCCGGACGAACCGCCGCGGGAGGCGTTTTCATCCGGGCGATGGGGTCTCTTCCTGGAAATTCAAACGGGCATTTTCCCATTTTTCCGGGATGCTCAGTTTAGGTCCCTGCAGAAGGCTCAAGGCAACATGCACCCGAGAGCCGTTGTTGGGGGAAAGACTGCTTTCCGAATAAAATCGAAAAGCAGTCTCCTTTATAATGAACGGTTCTTGAAAATCAGCGTCCCACCTTTTTTCCCTTGGCTTCCAGGAATTTTACAACCGCCGGGTGGTAATCTTCTTTAGGTACCGGAAGATCACCGATGGTCTCCTTTGTGATGCCCCTTCCGACGGCATGGTAGTTTGCGAACTGATCGGCGTATTCGTAAATGATTCGGACGATTTCAGTCACGATGTCATCATCCATATCCTCGTGGACAAGCCAGCCCAGGGAGTTGAGGAACCCCTTGAATTTAGGCAAATCGGATTTTCCGATTTTTTTTGCCTTGCACCCGACAAGGGAGAGTGAAGTTGCCCCGGTCTTTTCCCGGGCAATGGCGACATCTTCGTCTTTGAGTTCCATTATGTAGACTTTCCGGGCCGCCAGGAGTCGCTCGAACGGCGGCATCGGCTTCCAGTCCTTGTATTCACCCGGACCCAATGCAACCGCCCCGGTCCATGTTACATCGATGGTGCCGTCCAGGAGTCTGTCCACTGCGATATTGGCGGTGTTGCCGTAGGTCAGCCTCACATCCTTGCGGTTATGCCAGACATAATCGATCATCCATTCCTGCATGAACTGGTTCGTGGAGCCCATGGTATCCAGACCCCAGACTTTTCCCTTCAGGTCCTTCCAGGTCTTGATTTTGGGATCCAGGGTGATCTGCGGAGAAGCGATGTTGGCCATAAGGCTCACCCATTTCGTCTTTTTCCATGGGCCGATCTTATCGTAGGGTTTCATGGCCAAGGCAAGTTGATCCACCCCGATTGTAACCGCCGACCCGAGGTACATGTTTTTCCTCTCGTCATGGCCGACAAGATACCTCAGGTTTTCGAAGGTGCTGGCGGTTTCAACGGCGTTGCATCGCAGCCATTTTGAATGCTTGTTGATTAACTCACTCAGGGCGAATCCAAGGGTGTACACCACCCCGCCGGAAGGCATGGTGTACAGGGTCAGGGTGACGGGTTTATGCTTCGAAGCCGAAAAGGCCGTAAAGGGCAACATGATCATCACCACGGCCAGTACCGCGACGATTGCGATCTTTTTCATTTGAACAAACCTCCTGTAATTGTGGTGATAGTTCTACGTGGTTCCCACTGGAACACCAATATGCCTCCTTTTCTTACCACCTCCTTTCCGTTCAATCAGGTGTTTCCATCCACTCCGGCCAGGGTCTCCGGATGGCCCAAGCGGCCGATTACTCGTCTGTTTTTCCCGCTCTGAAAATTCGATTAGAGACCGCACAAAGGCAATCTCAGCAATTGAACGGCATTTTCCCGGTAAATCTTCTTCTTATCTTCTTCATTCAGTCCCATGGCCTCGATCGACTCGATCGTGTCCCGAATGAGTCTTCGTCCGTTTTGGTTGTCGAATGGAAGATCGGTGCCGAAAAGCATCTGATCTATACCCGCAAAAGAAAGTCCGCATTGAAGTGCGGCCGTGTTTCCGTTTACAGCTGTATCGTAAAAGAAGCGTCGATAGTATTGAATGGCCTTGTCTTTCAAGTAAAAATCCCGATGTCCCATTCTCATCTCGTTGAAGTCGTCGTTCCAGTCGATCCGCCCGGCCAGGTAAGGAATCACGCCACCGCAATGGTGTGTGACGATCTTTAGCCCTGGAAGGCGTTCCATGACTCCGCCATACACGAGGCGGGTCATTGCCAGGGCTGTTGCATAGGGCCATCCCAGCTTCGTCCAGACACGGTACTTGGAAAATTCTTCTCCTTCGTAATCCGGGGTGGTCATCTCCCTCATGGGATGCATGAAAACGGGCCGGTCGAGTTCCACCATCTTTTCAAAAAGCGGGAAAAATTCTGGAGAATCCAGCGGCTTTCCGCAGATATCCGTGCTGATTTCCACGGCCCGCAGCCTCAGCTCCTTGATAGCCCTTTCAGCTTCCTCCAGGCTGGCGTCCATGTCGTTCAGGGGAAGCGTGGCGATTCCTGCCGCAAATCTTTCGGGATACTTGTGAACCAGCTCGGCCAGTTCATCGTTGGCTATCCGGGAAAGTTCCCTGGCAACATCTGGTGGAGCAATGGAATAGACAGCAGGTGCAGCGATGGAGACCACCTGGATATAGTCACCAAAGGCATCCATTACCCGAAAGCGGGCGTCCAGGTCCACCAGGGTCGGCACGGTCTGGGCATACCTGGCTGTATTGAGCCTTGGATCGCGGCCGGCTACCTTTTTCTCAAGCCCTTCCTGGTATTTTTTGGGAAGAATGTGGGTATAGGCATCGATAATCATTTT
>JAFDEE010000104.1 GCA_019310525.1 Deltaproteobacteria bacterium
CGTCCCGATCGTGATTCTCACGAAGTCCCGGATTCCCTCTATATCAAAGTATCTTACCAGGATTCCCTTCTCCTTCAGGCGGCGGTAGACCTCTTTGCCGGGAATCCCTTCCCTGGAGGCGAACACGAAATTGGCCCTGGAAGGAAGGACCCGCCATCCCGATCGCTGCAAATCTCTTGAGAGACGTTCCCTGGTAGCAATGATCCTTTCCGTGACTTCCTTGTAATAGGCCTCGTCCTGCATGGCCGCCACACCGATCAGGAGGGAAAGGGTGTCTACAGGATAAGAATTGAAGGAATCCTTGGCCCTGTATAGGGCATCGATGAGTTCCCTGCTCCCCATGGCATAGCCCAATCGAAGTCCGGCCAGGGACATGCCCTTTGAAAAGGTGCGAATAATTAGTAGGTTGGGGAACTCCTTCACAAGGGGAAGGGCGCTCTCGGCGCCGAAATCGATGTAGGCCTCGTCCACGATCACCACACTGTCGGGCAGATAGCTTTCAAGCAGTCGCCGGATTTCCCCTACCTCTAAGAACATGCCGGTCGGGGCATTGGGATTGGCGAAAACGATCCCACAGGACGTCTCCACATTCAGGAAGCCGTCGGGGTTGAGCGAAAAATCCCGGGCAAGGGGGATCTTTATACAGCCGATGCCGTAAAAATCGCAGTACACGGGGTAGAAACTATAGGTATGCTCGGGGAAGAGGAGAGGTCCCCGGTTGGTGTCAAAAAAGGAGAAAAAGGCGAGGGATAGGACCTCGTCCGAGCCGTTCCCTACGAACACCTGGGCCGGATCAATTTCGAAACGCTTTCCGATCATCTCCCGGAGATCCGTGAAGAGGGGATCCGGATAAAGCCTGAGGGTCTCGGGGTCGAAATTCCTCAGCACCTCCCTGATGGTCGGGGACGGAGGGTAAGGATTCTCGTTGGTGTTGAGCTTCAGATACCTGCGATCCCGGGGCTGTTCCCCGGGGACATAAGGGGAGAGTCTCTTGAGGCGTTCTGAAAACATGGTCTTTCCACCTTTTATTTCAGTCCAGAATTGAAGAAGGAAGGCCACAAGTCGGCTGTCCGATCCTCGGTGAGGGGACCCTCCGGGGCCTTGTTTTTCAAGCCCCCTCGAAAAAGGTCCTGTGGATCGCCTCCAGCGTGTTACGGAGGTTGCGATTTCGCACGATGAAGTAGAGGGCCGCGCGGGAAGGGCCGAAAGAACCCATTTCAATGTTTACCCCGGCCCGGGCGACCGCGGAGAAGCACTTGGCCGCCACGCCTTTGCTCCGGACCAGGCCATCCCCCACGATACCTATGAGGGCGATGTCTTCAGCCCTCTCAAGGCGCTGAAAGGGCCGGGGGTGAAGGGTCCTCAACACCTTATAGCCCGCCTCGAGGTCCTCCCTGGAGAGCAGGAGGCTGATGCAGGTCTGTGAAGTGACTACCGACTTGATATTGATTCCCCTCTTGCTCAACTCACCGGTGATCTGGGCGAGAATACCTGGACGTGCGCCTACACCCGAGGCGTGGACCTTGAGGATGCCGATATCCGTATCATGGGCCACGCTCTTGACCACTTGCCCGGACCGCGCTCCCCGGGGAGTAATCCTGCTTCCGGGGGCATCTGGTTCAAGGGTGTTTTTTATGGTGATGTCCAGACTGGTGTTTTTCAAGGGCTCAATGGTCCGCGGGTGAAGAATCTTGGCTCCAAAGTAGGAGAGTTCCGCCGCCTCCGTGTAAGAGAGGACCGGTATGAGCCGGGCCCCTGTCACAAAACCGGGATCCGCGCTCAGGTAGCCGGCCACGTCCTTCCAGATCTCGAGGGCCGAGGCCTTCAGGGCGGCAGCCACCACGGCGGCGGAATAATCGCTGCCCCCCCGCCCGAAGGTGGTGATTTGCCCTTCTTCACTCACCCCATAAAAACCGGGAATGAAAAGGATCGTTCCCTTTTTGGCCAAAGGAATAACCCGGGCTTTCAGGTTCTGACCGGTCTTCCGCACCCTGGCGGTGGCGTCCCCGTACTTTCCATCGGTTACAATACCTATCTTCTCGGGGAGAAGATAGGTGCAAGGGATTCCCCTCGACCGAACCGCCGCTGCAAGCAGTTGGGCGCTGAAGCGCTCCCCGTAACTGCTGATCACGTCCCTGATCCGCGGGGTGATCTCCCCGGTGAAATTGAGGCCATAGTAAAGCCTTTCCAGTTCGCCCAGGGTGCGGTTCAGGTCCCGGTTGTAGTCCCGGAGGAAAGGCCCCTTGGATATAACGTGCCGGGCCACGAGGGTGTGCTGGTTCCTGATCCTCGTTATGAGGGGAGGGATATCGGCCTCTTCCTGAACGGCCCGCTTCATGCCTTCGATCAATCGATCCGTGATGCCGTAAAGGGCGGAAACTACGAAGACCTGTCCTCTCCCCCGTTCAGAGACTAGATCCAGGATTCGGGCGATCCGTTTCTTTCCCCTGAGACATCCTCCTCCAACCTTGACCACTTTCGTTTCCAACAATCGTTCTTTCCTCCCTAAAAAACGCCACCCTCTCCAGGATCCCTGAGACTCAATCCTTCAGACCGGGTAAGGAGAATCAGGCCCCCTCAATCACCTACGATTTCTCTGATCTTGCTTGAGAGCACCTTCAGGTTAAAAGGCTTCTGGATGAATCCGTCACAACCCCGTTCCAGGATCTCTCCCGCCTGCCCGTCAATACTGTAACCGCTGGAAAGCAGCACCTTTACACCCGGATCCAGTTCCTTGAGCCTGTCGTAAACCTCTCCACCCCCCATGTCCGGCATGATCATGTCCAGTATCACCAGATCGATACGATCTCCCTTCTCCCGGTAGATATCGATGGCCTCCCGCCCTCCGCCGGCCACAAGCACCTCGTAGCCCAGCTTCTTGAGCATTTCCTCGCCGATTTCGAGAATGATCTGCTCATCATCCACCAGGAGGACCGTGCTGACCCCCTCGAGCAGATCCCGACGGGATTCCCTGTGAAACTTGCCTTCGGCGGCCGGGAAATAGATCGAAAAGGTGGTCCCTTCACCCTGCTTGGATGAGACATCGATATAGCCTCCGTGGGCCTTTACGATCCCGTATACTGAAGCAAGGCCCAGCCCCGTTCCCTTGCTGGGGCCCTTGGTGGTGAAGAAAGGATCGAAAATCCGCTCCAGGGTCTTCTGGTCCATGCCCACCCCGGTATCCCTCATGGAAACCTTCACGTATTCCCCGGGTTTGGGCTTGTAGGCCCGTGCTTCCATGTCCTGGTGGGTAACGTTTCGCGTGACCAGGAAGAGATCCCCTCCTCTCGGCATCGCATCCGCCGCGTTGATGAAAAGATTGAGCAGGATCTGCTCGAACTGGCTTCGATCGGCCATGACTTTCTGAAGATCGCCGGCCAGATCCCGGTGAATCCGTATATCCTTCCTGGTCATGCCGAAGGTTTCCGATATCTGGGTCACCACCTCGTTGATATCGAGGGGAAGGAGTTGGTATCTCCCCTCCCTCGCGTATCCCAAGAGCTGACTGGTAAGCTTGGATCCGTTCTGGACCAGCTTTTCCATGGTCGTCAATCGGGGATAGAAAGGATGGTTCTTATCAGCATCCAGGAGCATCAGGGAAATATTTCCCTGGATTCCCATGAGCAGGTTATTGAAATTGTGGGCGATCCCCCCGGCCAGGGTCCCGATGGCCTCCATTTTCTGGGTCTGCTGGAGGGCCGCCTCGAGCCTGCGTTGATCCGTCACATCCCGAATAATCCCTTGAAACCCTGTGACCTTGCCCTGGGAATCCCGAATAAGGGAGATAGAAGTGGCCACTTGCCTCTCCTCCCCATTCTTACGGACCAGGGTCCACTCGAAGTCATTGACGGGGTTGCCGGTGGTATAGACCTTGTTGAAAATTCTGGTACAAAACTGGATATTTTCGTCATCCGCAAAACTCCGGATATTGACACCCCAAAGCTCCTCCCGGGAAGCGCCGAATATACGGGTGAGGGCCCGGTTGAAGAAGACAAACCTGCCCTTCAAATCCAGCTCATAGTAACCGTCCTGGATGCTCTCCAGGATACTCCTGTACTTCCTTTCGCTTTCCCGAAGGGCATCTTCGGTCCGCTTCCTCTCAATAGCAATGGCCACTTGATCGGAAACAGACTCAAGAAGAGAGACATCCCTCTCCGTATAAAGGTCGGGATCATCATAACTCTGAACCCCCACGGCACCAATCACCTTACCTTTGACGGCAATGGGCACAGCGAGCCACACCTTGGCCGGCTTCCCGGGAGGCCTCTTTGAAGGTGGGGCAGCCATCCGTTCCGCGAGCTGCGTCTCTGTGAACAATCGCGGCTTACCGGCCAAGATGACCTCAGCGGTGAGGGATCCGGATCCCTTTGCCCCCACGATGGAAAACTCCGTATCCCTCTCGTCCTGGAAATAAGGGAAAGAAATCGTATCCGTGGCCCGGTCATAGAGGGCGATAAAAAAATTCCGGGTGTCCAGGATGCGGCTCAGGCTCCGGTGAATCAGGCCGAACATCTCCTTTAGATCCCGGGTGGAATTGACGGCCCGGGACATTTCATGGATAACGGCCGTGATCTTCGCGTTCCGAATCCGCTCCTCGATATCCACGAAGGAAAACACCATGCCTTTCAGGTCTCCTTCCCCGTCCTGAAACCTTTCCGCCGAAATCAGGATTCGGAAAGGGGGACCGCCCTTTCGCCTGGCCGTTTCCTCACCGACGTGGGCACCTTTTTCGCGCAGGACCTCGAGAAAACGAAGGCCGTCATCCCGGTTGTTCCAGATCTCGATGACGGATCTCCCCAGTATCTCCTTCTTCCGGCAACCACAGAGGTCCAGGAAGGCTGGATTGACATGGAAAAGATTTCCCTCGAGGTCTGAAAGCCCTATGGCGGTCTTGAGGGCTTCCATGGTCTCCTTCATCGGATCCTGATCTTTGCCTGGCCCCCCTCCAGCGGGTTTACTCAATACCTCCGCCATGTCGAGACGTTTGTCCTGTTCCGGGGTTTCTCTGTCGTACCGTTCTTTTTCCCGGTCCATAATCCTCCTGTCTCACCCCCATGGGGGAAAGGGGTTAAACGAGGTTAAAAGTGTAAATCACCGTGGCCCTTTATGCAAGGTTTGTTCCCAGTCACCCCCTGAAAAAGAAAAGCACCGCTCTCTCAGCCCCTGGACAGAATCGGCCTTATCACCAATGGGGGTGGAGAATGGACCAGGATGCCGACCCCGGTTCGGTTTTGGAAGCTTCGCCCCGGGATCTCTATTGAAACGGCTGGCGATCTGTTCCGGGAAAAAAGCGCTTTTTCCTCAAGTATCTCCATCGATCGGTCGATATAGTGGATGTCAGACAAAGGCAAACCATCCGAAAGGATGGGACGCAAAGCCATCGGCCTAAATCTCGGATCGCACGGACATGGCGGCAGGGTTTCCTGACACACACCCAAGATACATTCGCCGATACACGCTGCTTCACGCACATAACCACGATTCCTATCGAAATCTTCAACAACCCTTTGTCCGGCCTCTGCGGCCTCCCCGGCGACCCGGCATCTGAGCGAGAAAAGGGGAAAAGACCTCATGATTGCTTCGATCCAAGCCGGCCTTTCCGCTCTACGGGCATTGGGCAAAAAAATGGAGGTAAAGGCCAACAACATCGCCAACGCGAACACTTCGGGGTTCAAGGCCGATACCTCCACCATCAGTGAACTTCCCGCCCAGGCCGTTTCGACCCTCTCCGGAACAGCCCAGGTGGGCCGCGGTGCGGCCCTGGAGGGAATAGCCCCCCTCTTCGAGCAGGGCCCCATTGAGCCTTCAGGGGAACCTACAAACATGGCCATAGGGGGGGATGGTTTCTTCGTACTCAGGGAGCGGGGAAGCGGCCGTCTCTTTTACGGCCGTGCAGGAAATTTCCGTTTCGACCGGGACGGGTACCTGACGAATCCCGAAGGGTATGTGGTTCAAGGCTGGCGACTGGATGAAGAAGGTGAAGAAACGGGATCCTTGGGAGACATCAGGTTGACGTCCCGTTCTTCCCCTCCGAGCCCGACTTCCCGCATCTGGATGATCACCAACCTGGACGCGGATGCATCAGCCCACGGCGGGGCCCTGAAGACGGCCTGGGACGGGAGCGCGACCTCCGGTTCCCCGATGCCCGATGATGCTTATGAATATCGATCAACCGTCAAGGTCTACGACACCCTTGGGGGGACCCATGACATCACCGTCTACTTTGACAAGACCAGCCCTTCCCAGTGGGAATACGTCATTACCTGCAACCCGTCAGAAGATGGCAGGACGGGGGCGGCCGGCAGCCCTTGTGCCGGGCTTCTGGCCAAGGGGACCATCACCTTCGGAGAGGGATCGGGGACCATCACACCGGTCGGGGGGATGACCATGGAAACCTTCAACGGCACGGACTGGACGGATCCTGCCAACAGCGCGAACTGGACGAGCGCCTCCCTCGATTCATCCGGGTACCCGGAATTCACCGTCGAATTCCAGGGAACTGCGGGGTCTTCGATGTCGATAGCATTGGACCTGGGCACCCGCTCCCAGGACGGGTCCTGGGTGAACGACTCCCTGACCACCACCCAGTTCTCGAACCCCTCCGCCACTACCTACCAAGCCGCTGACGGATACGGGGCGGGCAGTCTCCTGGGGATGGAAGTGGATGAAAACGGAACCCTGATTGGAAAATACTCCAACGGGGAAATCATTCCCCTGTTCAGGACGGCACTTGCCGGGTTCCAGAATCCGCAAGGACTGCGAAAGGAAGGCGGCAACCTGTACAGAGAGACGAGGGAGAGCGGCGAGGCTCTCACAGCGAGGCCGGGCACCAACGGCTTTGGCCTGATCAGTCCAAGCTCCCTGGAACAGTCCAACGTGGAACTGGCCAAGGAGATTACCGATACCATTCCCCTTCAAAGGGGTTACGAGGCCAACATCAAGACAATCAAGACCCAGGACGAGATGTTGGGGACTATCCTGGACATACTGGGATAACCATTTCCCTTCTCCTTCGGCCGAATGAAGGAGATTGCTGAAAAGGTAAAGTATCCCGATCCCGTCAGGAAACACGCTCACCGGAAGGAAACAATAACTTGTGCGGACCCTTGAATGAGGTCCTCTTATCCGGAAAAAACGTCCCCATCTTTCCGGGCGCCCCAAGGGCCGCACAGATCACATAAAGGGGGTACCCGAAAGGGTACCCCCCCGTTTTTTCAAGCACCTACACGCTGACGAACAGGCAACCTGAAGGTTTCGGTATCTCCCACTATCCGCACTCCCCCGGCGGCTTCAGGATCCAGAGAAGATTAGGGTTCAAAGCAGGGAAGATTACTGACCCAGTTGATTCAGAAGATCCTCCGAGACCTCCTTTACCCCCGGCCGCCCGTCCAGCTCGATGATCTTGGGCTTGCCGCCGTTTTTTGCGGAAATATCCTTGAAATAATTGATGGCGGCCATGGTTCCCGTCTCGGAATCGTAGTAAATGTTGTGGCGCTTGTCGATCGCGGCTTCGTCCTGGTCGTCCGAGCGGGTCTTGAGTTCACCGCCGCACACCCTGCACTTGTCTCCGTCCGGCTTGATGGCATCGATGTAGATATTGTTGGGATGGTTGTTGTCATTGACGCAGAGGCGACGTCCCATGATGCGGTTTTTCGCAATTTGACGGTCCAGGACGATCTCGATCACGATGTCCAGACTTATCCCTTCCTCCTTCAAGGCCTTGTCCAGTGCCTGGGCCTGGGCGAGGTTCCTGGGAAACCCGTCAAGAAGCCATCCGTTTCGGCAGTCATCTTCCTTGAGCCGATCGAGGATCATAGGAATGGTGATCTCGTCCGGGACCAGTTCTCCCCGATCGATGTATCCCTTGGCCTTCTTGCCGAGTTCCGTGCCCCTGGAGATATTGTCACGGAAAATTACTCCCGTTTCGATGTGGGGGATATTGAATTTCTGTTTGACGATTGCGCCTTGGGTTCCTTTTCCACTTCCATTCGGGCCGAAAAAAAGAATATTCATAGTTGCATTCTCCTTTTTGGATGATCTGTTGAGACCTTTGAAAAACGCCTGCTCCGGAGAAAATTTCTGCCCCTGCTTTCTGCTGCCTCCGGGGCGTAAGCCCTACGGGTCGGAGGCTTGGCCTTGAACAAAATCGAACGTTTTTCAAAGATCTCCTGTTGTGTATACAAGGAGGTAAACAGTAGACCGAAATCCCGGGGCTGTTTGGATGCTGGCCAAAATAGGAGATTCACGCCTGCCTGTCAAGGGCCAGGCTGGCCGTAGTCACGAGAGAAACTCGGCCAGGAGGGCCTCTCCACTTTCAAATAAAACCCCAGAGGCGGCCGCCGAAACCTCTGAAAAGGGTGGTCCCCCGGAGACCCTCCCGAGTTCCGCTTTCCCCGCCCAAGCAAATGGGGTTGGGTCGGCCGTGTGGGTCTTTTTCACGATCGGCGTGAGGTGATCGCTTACGACCATGACCCGGTAGTCCTCGAAGGTCTTGAGTCCTTCCAGGACAGGTCCCACCACCCTTTCGTCGAAATACTCGATCGCGAGAATCTTTTCTTCCGTTTGGCCTCCATGGGCGGCTTCATCCGGGGCCTCCACATGGAGAAAGACGAAATCCATCTCCCTCAGGGCCTCCAGCGCAGCCTCGACCTTGCCGCCGTAATTGGTATCGATATACCCGGTAGCCCCCGGAACCTCGATCGGGGTCAGTCCGGCATAGATTCCTATTCCTTTCAAAAGGTCAACCGCCGAGATGACGGCCCCCCGCAGCCCGCGTAATTCCCTGAAAGGGGGCATATGAGGGGCCCTTCCCTGACCCCAAAGCCATACGGAATTGGCTTCCTTCAGTCCGGCGTCCCTTCTGCGGCGATTCACGGGATGATCTTCGAGGATATTCCAGGACCGGCGAATAAGGTCCGGCACGGCCCCGGCCCTCTGATCCCGCAGATAGGGAGCCATGTCCCGATCCAGGACGTCGTGGGGGGCTACGGTAAAGGCGTCCTCAGGCCCTTTGTCCCAGAGGAGGAGATGGCGATAGGCGACCCCGCAATAAATGGAGATCCCGGGGCCATTGAGCCCGTCCTTCAATGACTCCACCAGATCCGCCGCCTCCCCGGTGGAGATGTCCCCCGAGCTGTGGCTTACCATGATGATCTCCCCGCCGGGTCGGTGGTCCAGGGTCACGAGATTCATCCGGAAGGCCACCTGTTCGGGGGCCAGTGAAATCCCTATACTGGCGGCCTCCAGTGGGGAACGCCCAGTGTGGTAAGTACCAGGATCGTAACCCATAAGGGAAAGATTGGCCACGTCGCTTCCGGGCTCCATACCCTCAGGGATCGTCTTGACATAACCCACGTGGCAGGCTGAAACAAGGTCCATGAAGGGGGTCCGGGCCGCTTCCAGGGGAGTCCTTCCCCCCAGTTCTTCAAGGGGATAGTCCCCCATGCCGTCACCCACCAGGATAATGTATTTGCGCTTATTGTCCATCACAGCTTATCGCTTTTACCAAAAAACTTAGGGGTTCCATTTTCTTTCGATCCGCCTTGCCGCGTACGGATCCCCATGCCCGATTCCGG
>JAFDEE010000105.1 GCA_019310525.1 Deltaproteobacteria bacterium
CAGGACCGTGACCACGGGGTACTCGGCAGCCGATTCCACCAACTCTTGTGAGATCTCGCGGGTAATCATGCCATTTTTCTACCACATCGCCGTGCAAAACGCAAATAAAAGTTTGGATTTGCACAAAACAAAAAATCCCGCTTGTCCTTACAGGCCTTGGCGTAGATTCCCGGGATATTTGTGATAGAAAGGGGGTAATATCTCCGGAATAAATTGACAAAAGGGAGAAGGATGTTGGATTAAATGGGCCTAAGTGAAGAGGCACATCTTTTTCCACT
Source organism: Deltaproteobacteria bacterium (assembly GCA_019310525.1). Classification (NCBI taxonomy): domain Bacteria; kingdom Pseudomonadati; phylum Myxococcota; class Myxococcia; species Deltaproteobacteria bacterium. The sequence goes on from JAFDEE010000105.1 coordinate 279, forward strand.
CCGGGAGCGGGGCTGTGTATTAAGGTCACACCTCCCCCACCATCTTCAAAAACACTCTTCGATCCTCATCATCCTAAAAAGATGTCCCTTTTCTCGTCGCCGCGAGACAGGATACAATGAAAGGCCCCTTTAAACTCTATCCTTCATGCCCTCGCCATGAATGAAACATTGCCTCCCGAACGCCAAAATGCCAACAATTATTCACTATTCAAGATGAGGCTCCATTTATCGCTCATAGATCCTCGGAAGCATTCCGGGCTCTAGGCTCGTCTAATATCCGATCAATCAATCTTCCGTCTTTGTTATCTATTATTACCCTGGGAACCATGACCTTAAAACATTTTTTAGTTTATCGAACGTTGGATCTTGACATCTTTGTAGACCAACTTTTTCCGCTAATTCTCGATATATCGCGGAAGATCGTTGGACACGAACTTCACGCAATGCCTCAATAAGGCATTCTTTGGGACGAAGAGGCTTTGTGTCGCCATCAGGCCAAAATCCTTTGTTTAATAGCCATGTGCGAAGGCGTTGACCGCGTCCGGTCCACCCTAAGGCAACATCTACTTGCGGGGAGTGACTCCATATCCAAATCTCGAGTTCCGGTTCAATAACAAGCACACATACTCGATTTTGCCAGCCTTTTTGGCGAAGTTTATCTTCCAAGTCATCAGCTATTTCACCGGCAGGGCGGGCCTCTTGACCAGAACCTTCATGATCAAAAATAACCATCGCATAGGCAGCTCTGTTAAAATATGGCTGAAGTATGTGCTGAGCTTCATGAAAACATCCTGGATCACGGCGTGGATGAACCAATATTTCATAGTGAATAGGACGAATTCCGAGGCTTTTGCTTCTTTTTGATAACAGGCCATCAATTGCCTCGCGATCATCCTTACCCGGAACCAATACGACGAGATCTAGTGGATATCCTTCACTCATCCAAGAACCCCTGTTGCAAAGAGGGTTCCAAGGTCTGTGCCTCTTTGCCAGTCTTTCAAGTTTGGATGATCTGAACCCCGCACAATATCGGTGGCACCGTCTTCAGTTCGGGCGAAACATAATACTTGTTCAGGTTCCGCCAGAGATAAAATGACTGGAGAGTGACTAGCACACAGAATCTGTGCCTCATAAGCGGAAGAAAAGGCTTGAAAAACTGTTTCCACCGCTTGAGGGTGGATGCCATTTTCTGGTTCCTCAATCAAGTAAATATACGGATAATCGAGATACGCCAGAAGAGTAAGAGCTAATAACCGAAGCGTTCCATCCGAAAGAACCCAAGAGGGAACCTTCAAGCCATTTTCGTATACGATTTGCAAATAACGATGTCGGTCTTCAGGCCGTTCTATAGTCTCAATTGCTTTAATGTCTGGAAGCGCTGTGCGGATATGTGAAACCCATCGTTTAAAGTTGTCAGGATTATTACTCTGAAAATGCTCGACAGCCCATGGAAGGTTAGATCCATCAGGCCTAAAGGTCTTTGGTTGGCCCGGAGGGCTCGGTTTCCGCATCGTCAGGCTATTGAGAACCAAACTCTGTATTCCGTCAATGAGTACACGTTTGAACCAAGTTGAAACAGGAAATTTTGTTTCATCTTCAGGCAGATTTGCGAGAGCAGATTTGCGAGGACCAAGTTTAAACGCATGATCCCAACCCTTTCCAGTCTCATCATAGAAATTGTCATTTCCTCCAGATACTTTGTTGACAACGGTCTTAACTCCTCTCTTCGGAACAGAGGTTAAGATAGTTTCAGGAGGAGATGGCGGGAAAGGGAAAAGAGATTTTTGAATAGAAGGCTCTTCAGAACGAGGCAGGAAAAGTACCCGTTCGGCTCGAATAGAATTTTCTCGATTAATAGAATCGATTTCGAGTGAGATTTCATACCTACATGTGTTAAATTCTCCTTTTATCACATTTTGAAAACGTTTCGGTATTTCAACTTCTACTGCCAGATCAAAGTGGTCTCCTTTCTTTTTCCAGAACAGGTCGGTGAGATTATCAGACCGTTCCCTAATCGCTACATCAAGATCTTTGGAAACGACATCACCAAGGAAGCGAACCACATCCAGAAACGTTGACTTGCCGCTGGCATTGGGACCAACAAGGATTTCAAAAGCATTAATTTTTGTTCTGACATAACGGAGGCAACGGTAGCCTTTGGCCTCTATCAATCGAATCATACAATCTCCTCCTATAAACGATAGACCACCTAAATCGCCTCGGCTAGTATCTCGTAAAACCGCACAGTCATAATCTCACGCCTTAAGTGGTCGAGCTTTGCTGCCGGATCGTGACTGGGCACCGTTATCCTCTTCTTTTTCATTTGAACAGTTACGTTATTGCTAGACATGAAGAATTTCCTCTTCGGTAATCGGCAAATCGGTACTCGCCTTGGCTGTGATCCAACTCAACATATTTAAATGACGTACCGTCATGGCCACTTCCTTTTCTTCCAACGGAGGACGGCGCTTCTGCTTCCATTTCATAACCGTATTGAGCACGTCCTTTTCTGTAGGAGGGGCTTCAGTGCTATCCTTCCATTCCTGTGCTGCGAAATGAACCGTGGCAGCCACTTCGGCCTGTTTGGTCCTCATTCGCATAAAAAGGTCGGCCACCTTTTCGATAATGGACTCCCATTGCTGAAGCTGGTCAGCATAGGCCCGCTTGGCATCATTGAATGTTTGCCCTACACGGACAGCGAACATTCGGCCTAACCGTTCCTCGCGAATCAGCCCATTATTAACCAGGACTGTAATTCGTTCCTTCAAGGCCGGCGCATAGGGCCCGTAACTGCCGCGTTGATATTTCAAACCCGTCGGAATTCCGGACTCTGTCGCAAAGTAAGCGATCTTTTGAAAGGTGGTACGCCCAACGGGCCAGTGAAAAGGTTCATCTTCTATTCTTCTAAGAATCTCCACAACCGCGACCCATGCCGGGCTGATCCGTTGGGGAGCCGGTCTTGCAACTGCCGCATCCTGTACTCTGTCCAGAAAAGACACCTGCAGTTCTTCATGGGGCGTACCGAAGGGCGCGAAAAGTTCCACGGGGATGTCCAATGTTTTAAGATGCCTGTACAGGGTCGGCCCAACCACGCGCCACTCAAGCTGACCATGACCACATCCGAGAGGCGGGACAGCCAGGGATGTGATGCCCCATTCCTTGTAGTGTTCTCGGAGGTAGCGCAAGCCTTCCTCAATGTCCTGGATACGCGAAACAGACCGCCAATGGTCTTTCGTCGGGAAGTTGAGAATCCAAGGCGGGAACATGCGTTTGAACAGATAGGGCCTCCCCAAACGGACCTGTTTGGCGTCACAGCGCTTCACATAATCCTCGAACATGTCAGGGAAGCGTTTTTTGAACTCAAGCGCAATCCCTTTGCCCATGACTCCGACGCAGTTTACCGTGTTGACCAGCGTCTGCACCTTGGATTCAAACATGTCACCCATAATCACATTCACCATGGATCTTCCCCCATCTGAAAAAGAGATGGCTGTTTATCACAACCGGAAATTTTGTGCCTAATGCTTGAAACGAGGCCATCGCATCTTGGCACGAGACATATGCCCCTGTAATGTAACCCGGTTTCACTTTGTCGGGCACAAGCACCTCGGCACACTTGGCAGCTTTCTTTCTCCACTCGGTAATCTGGTCTCCATCTGTCCAGTACTCTGCAAAGGTCCACTCTTGATTCACGATGCTGAGTCCACCGGGGGCAGCCTTGAAAATCGCGTAATCACTTGAAGCATTTCTGTCGGAAATTACAACACCTTGGAGATCGAGAACGTTTGGGCTGACCATAAGTACGCAAATTTCCTGATGTTGTGCTTGGCATTTGTACATCATAGGGTTTCTCGCACAAATATAGAGATTCGCATAGTCATGTAGCTTTTTCCCTCCTGGTACGGTAACCCTTGCCCTTCGATCCTGAATCGTGTTCATGGCCACGGATTCATGTGGCACATGCTTTGCCCGATTATGGGACAAAATACCCAACTTGATGATTGAAGGCACGTTGACTATGGGAGTAATGTAGTGCAGTTCTGTTAATTCATGACGCTCCATCCGTTTAACCCATTTCCATAGGCCAGGGGTCACATCTTGCTTATCATATCGTCATAGAAAGAGGTCTGTCCTATAGGAAGAAACCAAGACCAGTTTAATCCGCCTGAAATTTTAACCCGCTTATGGTAAAAGTGGGGAAAAACCTTGGTTATTGACAATCATGACCTCTGTTTTATTCCCAGCCACTTTCCCAGTTCACTGCTTGGCGCCGCAACCGCCCAGTAGCCCGAAGTCGCGAAGACGGCTCGCAGGCCGCACCACGATGGGAAGCCCTCGAATCCCCCTCCCAACCGCATCATAAACCAGATCTGCCGCTGCCAGGAGCTGCTACATGCTGCACCAGTCGTTCCGTGCCGACACGGATATCAAGGAGATCATCCAGCTGACGGCTCACGTCCCGATGCATACGAAAAAGGCAGACAGGACGTGGGACCTTTGCGGGCCTCAGGTTGTACTGTTGTACGATCAGTTTGTAGGTGTCAATCTTGATATTGTAACGTATTCACGCCCCGTTCACAATCTGAAGCGTCCACACTCATTCGGATTGATTTTAAAGGGCTTGTGTCCTTCCCCCAAAACGTGGACACACTGCAGATAGGAGGTGTGTCGAATGGCTAAAAAATACGATAGGGAGTTTAAAATTGAAGCCGTACGGCTTGCAACTTAAAAAAGCCGTGGCCATCTTCTCGTTTGAATACATAGAGGTTTTTTATAATCGCCAGCGGAGACATTCCACACTCGGTTACCTTTCCCCGGCCGAATATGAACAGACTATGAAGTCGGCAGTTTGCTTTTAGCAACTGTCCACTTTTTTGGGGAAAATCCAGCCTCCGCCTTGTCGCGTAAGAGTGCAGGCAAGAAAGTCACACAAACCTATCCGGCACGTTCTTCCCAAATAGGTGTGGGATTTCCGTTTTCCTTGCACCAGTCGATGATGTTCAGCGTGCCGGTACCCCAACAGTGCAAAGATGTCACTCTCTACTTCTCTTCCTTTTTTAGGCCGTCCAGGGCCTCCTGAAACACCCGGTTGGAAACCTCGACGAATTTGTTCAGGGGCAGGAGTTGGCGGCTTACCACCCGTAACGTTTCGGGATCCATCCGCCCCGCTCCCGCCAGCTGCCGCCCGGCCTCCCTGGCCGCATCGAGGATGTCTCCCACGGGCCGTCCCAGCTCAAGCATCCCCTTGAAGGTGCCCCCCGTGGGGCGGAGCAGGGCCCCGGCGAAGTCCCGGCCGATGGTCCGGCAAAAGGCCTTCATGTGGAGGAGAAGGGGATCGAAATTGTCCTCTTCCCAGAAACCGCATGAGGAGACCAACACGACCTTGCCCCCCTTTGTCCCTTCCCGCCGTGGATGAGAGCAATGTCCTTTCCGTAACTCCACAAAGGGCAGGACCAGGGGCACCATCCGGTCCATGAGGTTCTTCATGGGACCGCTTACCCCGTCGAAATACACCGGCGTGGCAAAGGCCCAGAGATCACTTTCCCTGAGAAGCGGATAGAGATCCTGCATGTCGTCCTTGTGAATGCAGATCCCCGGTTTCTTGAACCAGCAATGAAGATCGCCCGCGCACGGACGGATCTTCATTCTGCTTAGATAAAATCGGGTCACTTCGGCCCCTTCCTCCTCCAGGCCTTCGAGAAAGGGGTTGAAAATCAGGGCGGTGTTCCCGCCATCCATGTTCGGACTGCAATTGAAGGCCAGTACTTTCACGACACACACCCTCCTCACCTTGCGGGTGATTGAAAGGAAACCCCGAATCAACCCGCTCTTTCATGGGAACGGAAAACCGTCAACGATCCTTCCGGGACCATGGTGCTGAAAAAGCGGACGGTGTCCCGGCCCTAAAGCATCTGGTAGGGGTCCACGTCGATCGACAGGCTTACTCCCCTCTTTCTCGTGATCTTCTTCGCCCGGTCCTCGACCTTCCCGAGGAAGTAGTGCAGGAGTCCCGAGGCCTTGCTCTTGACCAGGATATGCCATCGATATTGCCCCTTGAGCCTGGGCAGGGGTGCCTCTGTTGGGCCCAGGACCTGGATCTCCTTTCCTCTTTTCGGCCACCGCTCGAGTATCCCCAGCATTGCTCTTCCCACCTCGCGGGCGGTCTCCGCGGTTTCCTCCCGCCCCCTCCCCCTGATCCGCAGACATGCCAGGTATGCAAAGGGTGGATACCCCAGTTGTTCCCTCAGCTCCTTTTCCCGGAAGAAAAAGGAAGCGTAATCGTGGTCCCTGGAGGCCGTGATGGCATAGTGCCCCGGATTGAAGGTCTGGATGATCACCGTCCCTTTCTCATCCCCCCGCCCCGCACGTCCCGCCACCTGGGAGAGAAGCTGGAACGTCCTCTCGCTGGCCCTGAAATCGGGGAATCCCAGGGAAAAGTCTGCGGCGATGACCCCCACCAAGGTCACGTTCGGGAAATCATACCCCTTGGTGATCATCTGGGTTCCCACCAGGATATCCACTTGCCCCCGGGCGAACTCTCTCAGAATCTGAAAGGTGCGGCCTTTCCGGCGGGTACTGTCCCGGTCCATCCTCGCGATGCGCCTGCCGGGATAAAGGGTTTCCAGTTCGTGTTCCAGTCGCTCGGTCCCGAATCCGTAAGAGCGCATCCCCTCACGGCCGCAGGAGGAGCAGGTGGTCCGGGGTCTGGTGTTGTAACCGCAGTAGTGGCAGGCCAGGCGGTCGTCCCTCAGATGGTAGATCAGGGCGAGATCGCAGTTTACGCACCGGACCCACTCGCCGCAATACCGGCACAGATGCACCCGGTCGAAACCGCGCCTGTTTAAAAACAGGATCACCTGTTTTCCCCGGTCCAGGTGCCTGTCCATTGCCTCCTTGAGTGGACGGCTGAGGATCCCGTCCCCTTCTCCATCCCCACCCGCCTCTTTCATGTCGATAACCCGGACCTCCGGGAGGGGCCTCCTCTCGATCCGCTCCGGCATGGTGAGGAGACGGTACCGTCCCTCAAGGGCGTTCTGGTAGGACTGAACAGAGGGGGTACCTGAACCAAGGAGTACCAGGGCCTTCTCGATCCGCCCCCTCACGACGGCGGCGTCCCTTGCCTGGTAACGGGGAGCCTCTTCCTGCTTGTATGAGGGGTCGTGCTCCTCGTCCACTATGATGAGCCCGGGATTCGGCAGGGGGGCGAACAAGGCCGAACGGGCCCCGATGACGAGGTCCACCTCTCCTCTCCTCATTCGAATCCACTCGTCGTAACGTTCTCCCTCCCCAAGGCCGCTGTGGTAAAGGGCGACCCGGTCTCCCAGGCGCGGCCTGAAGATCCCTTCCATGTAGACCGCCAGGGCGATCTCCGGAACCAGGAGGATGGCCTGACGGCCCAGCCGGATCGTCTCCTCGACGGCGCTCCAGTAGACTTCCGTTTTTCCGCTCCCCGTGACTCCGTAAAGCAGAAATGTGGAAAAGGTCTTCCTTCGAAGGCCCTTTACAATGTCCGCCAGAACCTCTTCCTGCTGGGGGAAGAGCGCCTCGGGGCGGGTTCCGGGAAGCCACTGGGTCCCTGCGGGGCTCCGGAACACCGGTCTCTCGCATATCTCGAGCAGTCCCTTTTTCCTCCACTTCCGCACAAGATAGGCCCCGTTTGGATATCGGGAGGTCAATTCGCTCAGGAGGATTTCCCCTGATTCCCGCACTTCCCGGAGCATCTCCTCCTCGTTTTCGGCCCTCAGGGATCGGATTTTCGTCTCCAGGAACCCATCGAAATCGACGCTTTCCCGTATCTTCACACACTTGCGGAGAAGGGGGCCTCCATGCTTTTTCCCGGTCCGGGTTTCGATCTCTATCCAGCCCCTGCTTTGCAGGACCTTGATCCGCTCCGGGGCGATGGAGAGGCGCTCCCCGGAATGCTCCTTGATCCATCGAAGGGAGGCTCCTTCGGCGGACTTGGCCGGCAGGAGGGGCAGGACTTCCTCCCCCTTCGGGGTCAGCCTGGCGCTCTTGAATGAGCGGGACTTCAATCCCCCGGGCAAGGCCGATTGGATGAGGAGTCCGATGGGGTAAATGTAGTAGTCCGCCATCCATTGAAAAAAGGGGACCTGGCCCCTGGTGAAGAGGGGGTCCTCATCCACGACCTCCAGAATTTCTTTGAGTTTCCGCCTCCCGTCCCAGGGTTCCCTTCCGAGAATGAAGCCGAGGACCTTGCCGCCGCCGAAGGGCACCCAAACGCGAACTCCAGTTCCGGCCCTGGACCGCAAATGCGGAGGGACCGCGTATTGAAAGGTATCGCGGACCGGCACGGTCACCGCAACCCTGAGACAGAATGGCTCTCCGGGTGTCAAGGGTCGATCCGGTGATGAGGGAAATGATTCACTGGGGGTATTTTTCTTCAAAGGCCTTGATGATATTCCGTAGCCGTTCCTTTTCCGAAACGGCCTTTTCCCGGTCCGGAGGTCGAGCGACGGGCGGCGTTTCGACCGAAGGAGTCTCGGAACCGGAAGAGGGAGGAGAAGGAACTTCCAAGGAAACGTTGGTCTTGAGATCCAGGACCGTGTATGTGATACGCCTGTCATCACCCCGAGAATAGACGATTTTAAAGGGGTACCACCCCTCTTGCACTTTCCGGTAATCGCCGAACCGGACACGGACGAGGGGATGCTCTTCTCCGGCCTGGGACCTGTAAGTAAGGAGCAGGGGCAGGAATCGCTTTTTTTCGATGAAGATCTTAGGCGCTTCGGGATCCCGTGACCCTATCCGGTATGCGACTGTCCGTTCCACCCGGTCGAAAGCCACCTCCTCCAGATCGATCCCCAGCCCCGACAAGAGGGCCTGGAGGCGAGAGGCCGATCCGGACATCAGGAGACTGCGGTAGGCGTGATCCACAGGGGTCGATTCCGCACCGGATTCTTCCGACTCCCTCTCCGCCCGGAAATAACCAGGTGAACGGGCCCAGACCTTTTCCTTGTAAAGCCGCGCCTCTCCCGCGTCCCGGGACTCCACCCGAACGGCCTGCTCCATGAGAACCGCTTTAAATCCTGAAAAATTCTTGGCCACGAAACCAAGGACCTGTTCCGCCGGCATGACGTAGGCAGCAACCGTCCATGGAAGGGAAAGGACGAGCAGCAACCAAGGCAGGCCCCCCCGGATCCTGACCCCGATCCGGCGGCGGCTCCGATAGTGCTTGAACTGAACCATAGACTCACACCACAATCGATCCGAAGGATGTGTCCGGCCCCTTTCCGCCCCAATATGACATGGGG
>JAFDEE010000106.1 GCA_019310525.1 Deltaproteobacteria bacterium
AGGGTTCAAGTGGTCGAGTGGTTGGCGGAGCCTTCCAAGCCGGCCTTTAATCTTTTCACTCGGCCCCTTGGCCCCTTGACCCCTCGGACCCTCTCTTTTAGTAAGGGTTCAAGGATCCCAGGGTTCAAGGGTTCAAGTGGTTGGCGGAGCCTTCCAAGCCGGCCTCAATGCTTTTCACTCGGCCCCTTGGCCCCTTGACCCCTCGGCCCCTTGACCCCTCGGACCCTTTCTTTTAGTAAGGGTTCAAGGATCCCAGGGTTCAAGTGGTTGGTGTAAGACCCCCCAAGCCGGCCTTTAATCTTTTCACTCGGCCCCTTGGCCCCTAAAACTAAAACTATCGGCTTCAGCCGATCTATATATTGCAACTTCGGCGAACTCGACACTTACAAGATTCAGGCGGGAAAAAGGGAGGAACCTGCCGGTGTTTTTCAAAGTCAAGACCACGGAAGAGGTTCTTGAGATTGTGAAGGGTTTCGACCCCGTGGAGGGGGAGACGGTTTCCCTTAGAGAGGCCTTTGGCCGGGTCCTTTATGAGGACGTGTTCTCACCGGAGGATCTCCCCGGTTTTCCTCGAAGTTCCATGGACGGATACGCCGTGAGGGCAGGGGACACATACGGGGCGAGTGAGAGCCTGCCGGTTTTCCTGGAGGTCGTGGGCGAGGTGACTATGGGCGAGATCCCGGCCCGGCGTGTCGGCCCGGGAGAGGCCGTAAAGATTTCCACAGGGGGGATGATTCCTGAAGGAGCCGACGGGGTTGTTATGGTGGAATACTGTCATGTGCTTGATGAGAAGACCATCGAGGTGATCCGTGCGGTCTCACCCCAGGAAAATATCATCCTCCCCGACGATGACATTTCGAAAGGCTCGCTCGTGCTCGGCAGAGGAAGGCGTCTCAGACCCCAGGACCTGGGGGCCATGGCGGGACTTGGTATCCTTGAGGTTAAGGTATACAGGCAGCCCCGCATCGCGATCATATCGACCGGGGACGAGGTCATTCCGCCCGGTGAAAAACCTAAGCCGGGACAGATCCGGGATATCAACACCTATACCCTGGGGGCGTTTTGTGAGCAAAACGGGGCCGTTCCGCTGTACCTCGGGCTCTGCCGGGACGAGTTCGAGCCACTTCGGGAAAGTGTGGAAAAAGGACTTCGGGGGGCGGATTCGGTATGGATATCTGGTGGCAGTTCCCTGGGCACCCGGGATCTGACCGTGAACGTGCTGGAATCCTTCGATTCGTTGGAAATCCTCGTTCATGGGATCTCCATCAGTCCTGGAAAGCCGACGATTATCGGAAAGGCGGGGGCAAGGGCCGTCTTCGGTCTGCCGGGTCATACCGCCTCGGCCATGGTTGTTGCGGAGGTCTTTCTGAGGCCCTTCCTCTCCGCCCTGGCCGGACAAAGGGTGGAGGAGTCGGAAGCCCCGGTCGGGAAGGTGGATGCGAGGCTGACCCGGAACATCGAATCTGCCGGAGGAAGGGATGATTTCGTCCGGGTGCGCCTTATCAAGGAAGATGAAGGATGGGCCGCGGAACCCATATTCGGAAAATCCGGCCTTATCTCGACCCTCGTGGAGGCCGACGGGTTGGTAAGAATCGATCGGAATACGGAAGGTCTATACCAGGACCAGAAGGTGCAGGTGCTCCTTTTGAGACCCTGGTAAAGGAGCGAAGATTGAACCCAAATCTTGCCTCCTGGAATCCTTGAACTTTTTTGAGATAAGGGAGAGAATCCTTGAAACGAAATATCTACCTGGAAATGAAAAGTGTTGAGGAGGCCAAGGCGATCATCCGCTCGCGATTCGTGACCGAGAGAAGAACGGGTCCGGAGGAGATCGCCGTCGAGGAGGCCTTGGGAAGGGTGACGGCCGAACCCGTATTCGCCCGGTTTTCTTCTCCGACCTACCATTCAGCGGCAATGGACGGGATAGCCGTGAGGGCCAGGGACACGTTCGGAATCAGTGAGCGTCACCCCAAGATCCTGGAAATCGGCAGAGATGCCGTATGGGTCAACACCGGCCAGGCCATGCCGGAAGGATTCGATTCGGTTATCATGGTGGAAAAACTCCACCAGAAGGATGAAAACAGGATCGAGATTCGCTCTGCAGCCTATCCCTGGCAAAACGTGCGAAAGGTGGGGGAGGATATCATAAAGACCCAGTTGTTGTTTCCCCAGAATCACCGGATCCGAGCTTACGACCTCGGCGCGTTGGTTTCGGCCGGGGTCTTTTCCCTGAAGGTCTGGAGAAGGCCCCGGGTCGTCATCATCCCGACTGGTTCGGAACTCGTCCATTTCAAAGACGTCCGCGGTCAGGAGGAACTCGGCCGGAATCGGATCATCGAGTATAACTCCTTGATCCTGGGCGGGCTGGTCCGGGAATGCGGGGGAGAAGTTGTCATCTACGATATCATTCCCGACGTGGAGGAGGAGATCCGAACGGCCCTTCGCAAGGCTGTGGATTCCGAAGCCCACGTGGTGCTCGTCAATGCCGGTTCATCGGCCGGGAGCAAGGATTTCACGGCGGGGATCATCCGGGAGCTTGGCGAAGTTCTTGTCCACGGCGTTGCCATGATGCCGGGAAAACCGACGATCATCGGAGAGATCGACGGCAAGGCGGTGATCGGGAATCCCGGTTACACGGTTTCCGCCACCCTCTCTTTTCAGCAGTTTGTGCGTCCGATCCTCTACGGCCTGCAAGGGCTGAAACCACCGAGGGAGAAGACCGTACTGGTGCAGCCCTCAAGGGATATTCCCTCGAAGCTGGGCGTGGAGGAATTCATACGGGTAAACATTGGGCGGGTGGGAGAAAAAACCGTGGCCACGCCCCTTCCCCGGGCGGCGGGCTCCATCACCAGCCTGACCCGCTGCGAGGGGATCCTTCGGGTTCCCGCCTTATCGGAAGGAGTCCGGCAGGAGGAATGGGTGGAGGCGGAACTTCTCGTTGATGAGGAGGAGATCCGGAACACCGTTTCCATCATCGGAAGCCACGACATGACTATAGACATCCTGGCCGACGAAATCAGGCGAAGGGGACACGATATCCGAATCTCCTCTGGAAATGTGGGGAGCCTCGGCGGGTTGATGGCCATCCGGAAGGGAATCTGCCATATGGCAGGATCCCATCTCCTGGATACCAAGACAGGAGAGTACAATCTTTCCTACGTTCAGAGATACCTCAAGGGGATCAAGGTCGCGATTTTCCACCTTGCCCTCCGGGACCAGGGATTGATCCTCGCAAAGGGAAATCCAAAGGGTATCCGTGGAATCGAAGACCTGCGAAGGGAGGATGTGACCTTCGTGAACCGCCAGGCCGGGGCGGGGACGCGCATCCTGCTCGACTATAAGCTCTCCCAGGCTGGAATCCAGGCCGAAAAGATCCGGGGATACGACCACGAGGAGTTCACCCATATGGCCGTTGCGGTGGACGTGCTGAGCGGAGCGGCCGATTGCGGCATGGGGATATTCGCTGCGGCCAAGGCCCTGGACCTTGATTTCGTTCCCATCGAAAGGGAGCAGTACGACCTGATCATTCCATGTTCCCATTTGAAAAATCCGCAAATCCAGGAGATCCTGGAAACGATAAGGTCTGATAAGTTTCGGGAACGGGTCTCTTCCCTGGGTGGATATGATCCTTCCCGGAGCGGGGAGTTGTGGTTGGAGGTGGACTGAAGCCGGCTCCTTGGAGAACTCCGGTTCAACCTCCTTTCAAGGGAAACCAGGAATGGAGGGAAAAATGACATCTTTTTACCTTCGATCGAGACATTGGCTCGTAAACGAGAACGACAAGATCATCATGGGGGAGGGACGAAAAGAAATTTTTGAAAACATTGAAAAGACGGGGTCCATCAACCGGACCGCCCAAATCATGAAAATGTCTTACAAGGCTGTTTGGAGCAAGATAAAGGCCACGGAGAACGCCATGGGCGCGAAGCTCGTGGAAACCAACAGAAAGCAGGGTTCTCACTTGACCCGGCAGGGGAAAGAACTCCTTGAGAGCTACAGGGAAATGCAGAAAAAATGCCTGAAGTCTGATGACCGGATCTTCAAATCGGTTTTCGATTAGCCTGCGCCCAACCACCGGTTTCATAAAAACCTTGCAAGGCAAGTCCTAGAATTTTATAGATATAGGGCGAATCGGATCTGGCCGGAGAAGCGAGGGGGCCATGGTCCGATATAAAGGCCCGCCCTCCTGAGTCTTCAGGGACGGCTTTCGAGGAAAAGGATTTCGTTTGCCGCCTGGATGCGAATTTTGCCGAGGTCATTCCGGGTATCCCCCCATGACGAGAGGAAAGAATGATGGATTCCTTCACCCTTTCGATGCTGGTTCTCCAACCGGGAGCGCTTTCCACCGGAACCTTTTTCGAAAACGATATCGTGCAGATGATCCTCCATGCCGGAGCCATGGTGAAGTTCGTCATGCTCATCCTGCTGTCCTTCTCCCTGGTGTCCTGGGCCATTATTTTTATGAAGTGGCGATTTTTTAGAAGGGTAAGGCAAGAGACGGAGTATTTTTTTGATCTGTTCTGGGAGGAGACGGCCCTGGAAAAGATCAAGAAGGAATGTGAGGATCTGGCCTTCAGCCCGGTGGCGCACCTATTTCGTTCCGGGTACTCGGAACTCAGGAAAACAGGGAAGATTCAACTCCCCCATACCTCGGACGATTGGGGCAATGCCATGAAGGCCCTACTTTTCAACGTCGAAAGGGCCCTTCGCAAGACCGCCATCGAACAGAGCACGAGGCTTGAGAAGGCCCTTTCTTTCCTGGCGACGACCGGCAACACGGCACCCTTCATCGGGCTGTTTGGAACCGTTTGGGGGATCATGGAGTCATTCCGGGGGATCGGATTAAAGGGCTCGGCCAGTCTGGCCGTTGTGGCCCCGGGAATCTCGGAGGCATTGGTGGCCACCGCGGCCGGGCTTGCGACCGCGATTCCCGCAGTGGTCGCCTTCAATCACTTCAACCAAAAGGCGATGATAGCCAAATCAGAGATGGACACCTTTTCATCAGAATTCCTGAATCTAGTAGAAAGGCAGGTTTTGAAGAAAAAGACTGCTCCGCGAAAGGCCCAAACAGCCTGATAAACCGGCCCGAGAGGCGTCGAGTCGGGTCTGCAAGATCGAAACACGTCACAAAAGATACGGGGGAGTGTGACCCAAGATGATCACGAACGGGGGAAACGGGAAAAGATTCATGTCTGATATCAATGTCACGCCCCTGGTGGACGTGATGCTCGTGCTCCTCATCATCTTCATGGTGACGGCTCCCATGATGATACAGGGGGTGGAAGTGAATCTGCCCCAGACAACGACCCGGAACATCAAGACCGAAGAGGATCCCCTCACCTTGACCATAAAAAAGACCAAGGAAATCTATCTTGAAGATCGACTCATTCCCCTCGATGAGCTTGAAGAAAAAGTGCGGGCCATTTTCAAATACAGGCGGAACAAGGAGGTCCTCCTCCGGGCTGACAAGGACGTACCCTATGGGATCGTTGTCCAGGTGATGGCGGCCGCCAAAAGGGCCGGTATCGACAAGCTGGGCATGGTCACGGAACCCCTTGAATGAGGAAAGTCGGGTGACTCCCTGACAGGTTCGGTGCTTCAGGGGTCTGGCTCAATCTCGTAAAAAAGGGAGATATACCTCCGTTTATCTCGACCTAGATCCAGCAAACCCAGAAGGTTTCTACAATGAGGGCCACAGAAACACCATATTCGGCCCGGCAGAAGGAGTCAGGATGGGGGCCTATGCTGGTCCTCTCCTTTCTTTTCCACGTGGCGGTGGTCTGCGTTTTCCTTTTCGTGCCGGATTCCTTCCCGGCCAGGAGACCTTACCCGGGAGTCGTGTACCAGGTGGACCTCGTTGAACTGCCGTCCCGGGGAGGTACAAAAGCGAAACATTCAGGGGAAAAGGCCGCCCTGGACAGGAAGGTTCTGAAGTCGGTCCCGAAAAACACCCCGGCCAAGCGTATCGACAGGCCGGTGAAGAAGAAAAAACCGCTTGTCATCGCCAAGAGGACCGTTCACAAGAAAACAACCCGAAGGCGGAAGAAAACGCCTCCCTCGAAGATCCTTGAAAAGGCCATTTCCCGCATAGAGCGAAAGGTCAAATCCGAGAATACCGACCCTGTGAACCGGGCCATTTCGGAGATCGAAAAAAGGGTGGGCCGGGAGGAGCAAGGGGGTGCGGCGGGAAGAGGATCCTCCCCCGTCGGTATCCCGATGCGCCTCTATGAGATGGAGGTGGAGACCCTCATCAAAAGCCACTGGGCGTATCCCGTGGCCCTGGAAGAGTCCAGGACCCTTGAGGCCACCATCGTCTTGAGGGTGAAGGCCGATGGAACCGTGCTGGATACCAAGTTTTTGAAACCTTCGGGAAATCACATCTTTGACCAATCAGTATTGAAGGCTATCGAGCGTTCCGAGCCCCTTCCACCGTTCCCGGAAACTTACAGGAAGAGCTATGAAGATTTCGAGATTCATTTTGATCTTAAGGAGCTTGATAACTTTTAGGGTCTGCTGGGTATCAGGCGGTATTGCGGCTCTCCTTCTTTCCCTGCCCGGTCCCGTATCGGGTAGAATCTACCTGGATATAAACGCACCCTCGATCCAGCGAATCAAGATCGCCATACCGGATTTCAAGAACAACTCGAACGAAGGCAGGCAGCCGGAACTGGGCTCCCTCATGCGGGCGGTCGTGAGCAATGATCTGGACTTGAGCGGGTATTTCCTTCCTATCGAAAAAGAGGCCTTCCTGGTCAAAACCCCTTACGACCGACCCGAGGATATCCGGCTGAGGGATTGGTCCCTCATCGGGGCGGACCTTCTGCTGGTGGCCCAGTATACGAGTATTGGAAGGGCCCTGGAGGTGGAGGTGCGACTCTACGATGTATTCAGGGGAAAGGAAATCCTCGGGAGACGGTTCCTGGGGAGGACCGTCCAATACCGGACCTTGATGCACAGGGTGTCCAACGAGATCATCCGCGTTTTGACCGGGCAAAAGGGGATGTTTCTGTCAAAGATCGCCTTCGTTGGGACGGCTACCGGTCACAAAGAGATCTATATTTGCGATATAGATGGAAAAAATGTGAGGCGAATCACTTCCGACAAGAGTATAGCCCTGTTTCCGAGGTGGTCTCCTGAAGGCGGGCGGCTTCTTTACAATTCCTTTAAAGAGGGCGAGGCTATGCTCTATATGAAAAATCTGAAGACCGGGAGGGTCAGGAAGCTGTCCGGGAGAAAGGGCCTCAACATCGGAGCGGCCTGGGCACCGGATGGGAAGAGCGCTGCATTGACCCTGAGCCATGGAAGCAATCCAGATATCTATCGGATCGATCTGAGAGGGAAAATCCTTGAGCGCCTCACCAACCACTTCGCCATCGACATGTCTCCCACCTTTTCCCCCGACGGCAAGAGAATCGCCTTTGTGTCCAACAGGTCGGGCTCTCCGCAGATTTACGTTCGTGACCTGTCTACGGGAATAGAGGAGCGTATCACCTTTTTTGAGAGCAAATATAATACCTCTCCCGTATGGTCTGCTCTGGATCGGATCGCATTTTCAGGGATGAAGGACGGCACGATAGATGTCTACACCATCAATCCCGACGGCAGCAATTTGAGGAAGCTTACGGAAGGGCAAGGAAAAAATGAAGATCCCTGCTGGTCTCCTGACGGTCGTTATATCGTGTTCAGTTCGAATCGGACAGGAAGGTATCACCTCTATCTCATGAATGCAAACGGTCAAAACCAGAGAAAGATCACCGATTTCAGGGGGGAACAGACCTCACCTTCATGGTCTCCCTTTTAATCTGCCCCCAGAGGGAAAAAATAGTAATCAGGGGTTTTGAAACCTTGCAAATATTGGGATAGGATGTTAATAAATAATAATTTGCGGAGCACCGGGGTATTCCTTGGATAATTCGATACAAACCTTTTTCGAACCAGGAGGTATGAGCAGAATGATGAAAAGAACGGTGACCATCGCAATTGTTTTGGCCTTTTGGGGTTCATCACTTCTGATGATGACATCATGTGCAAAGAAACAAACGGTGGCCGAACAACCGGCCAAGCCTCCAGCACCGGTCGTGACGGAAGTAAAGGAGCCAGCTCCTTCTGCCGAGTCGACCGCCAAGGAAGACCAGGCCGCTCTGGAGAGACGGAAACAGGAAGAGGCCGCCCGCAAACTGCAAATGGAAATCGAGGCCTTTGAATCCAGCAAAATATACTTTGATTTCGATAAATCGGAGTTGAAACCCGAGGCCCGGGCTATTCTGGACAAGAAGGCGGCATGGTTGAGGGAGCACCCGGAATTCAACCTGCGAATCGAAGGACACTGCGATGAGCGTGGCACCAATGAATACAACCTGGCTTTGGGTGAGAGAAGGGCCAATGCCGCGTTCAATTACCTGAATGCACTCGGGGTCTCTTCGAGCAGGATGTCCACCGTGAGTTACGGGGAAGAGAGACCCGTTGACCCGCGGCATAATGAAGAGGCCTGGGCCAAGAACCGCCGGGACGAATTCAGGCTGATCAAGAAGTAATCGTTTTCCACGGTATCCTCATCAAGATCAATAAAGGGTAAGGCAGAGGGACCAGCCGACCTGCCGGTGGGTTGGCTCCCTTTCTGTCGGAGGTTAGGATTGCAAAATGAAAAGCGCTCGGCACCCGATGGGATCCGGCAAATATTTTTTACCTCTATTGGTTTTCCTTGTTCTCATGATGCCGGCCTGCGTCTATGACAAGGAATTTACTTATCTCAACGAACAGGTGTCCGCCCTGAACAGGCGGGTAACCCAACTCCAGACAAAAGTCGAAGGGTCCCTCTCAAAGGAACTGGATAAAAAGACGGAGCAGATCCATTCCACCCAGAGAAGCATGAGGCTGGAACTGGATACGCTGAAGGGAGAGATCCAGGAGCTGTCAGGCCGCCTTGAGGACAATGAAAACGTCCTTCGAAGAACGGTTGAAAGGGACCTCAGCCAACAAGACGCCATGCGTTCCAGGCTTGATGACCTGGCCAAGAGGGTGGCGGCCCTGGAAGCGGAGGTTCAACGTCAAAGGGAATACCTGGGACTTGAAGCCGGCTCGACCCAAGGAGAAATCGCTCCGGGACGCAAGCCGGGCCCCCAGGCAACTCCTGTAGCCGTTGAAAAGAAACCCGATGAAATCACCCTTTATGAGGAATCCCTTGCCCTTTACAGGGAGGGACGATTCGAGGATGCCATGGAGGCATTCAAAAGATACCTGGTAAAGTATCCCAAATCGGACCGATCAGACAATGCCCAGTTCTGGATCGGTGAATGCCACATGGGCCTCAAGCAATATGAGCAGGCCATTTTGGCCTATCAAAAGGTGATCAAGGACTATCCAAAAGGTAATAAGGTCCCAAGTGCGCTGCTGCGCCAGGCCCAGGCCTTTTGGGAAATCAATGACAAAACCAGCGCTAGGCTTTTACTGAAAAAGATCATCAAGCGTTACCCCAAGAGCAGCGAGGCGGTGATAGCTAAGAAACGCCTGGCGGCTATGAAGTAGTTCGGGGCACTACCTCTGCACCTGTATCCCTGTCAAGGTCAAGGAAGGCGAAAATTTTAACCACAGGAATACATTGAAGTATTTCGAGGATTAAAATTGAGCCTGACGCAGCCTGGTCACGCCGTAGCCATAGCGAAGGCGGAAGATTGGGCAAAAGGGAGCGTTTTTCAAAGGTCTCCCTGGGAGGGGAGGGTATAAGTCCCGCAGCATGGTGGAAAGAATTTCGGTGAACAGTGGACCAGCATAAGACTTCCTCAAAACCTGCTTCCCTATTGTCTTTTTTCATAGCACGCCCTGGTGGGCCTTGCCGGCGGCTTCGGAGCCATTGGTTTCCGTTACCTCATTTCCTTTTTCCAGTCTCTGGCCTATGGGGGGGGTGGTACTCTCCTTGAAATGGCGCAGGCCCAGCCCTGGTATATCAAGGTATGGATCCCTGCTGCGGGTGGCTTGCTTGTAGGCCCCCTTGTGTATTTCTTCGCACGCGAGGCGAAGGGACACGGCGTCCCAGAGGTTATGGAGGCCGTTGCCCTCAGGAAAGGGATTATTCGAAAAAGGGTGGTTTTCATAAAGTCGGTGGTCTCGGCCATCTGCATCGGTACGGGGGGCTCGGTTGGACGCGAGGGCCCGATCGTGCAGATCGGTTCCGCGATCGGGTCCACCATCGGGCAGATCCTGAAAATCTCGGCGGATCGGATCCGGACTCTGGTGGGGTGCGGGGCTGCGGCCGGAATCGCCGCCACCTTTAACGCCCCTATCGCCGGATCGATGTTTGCTCTGGAGATCGTGCTGGGGGATTTCGGGCTCGCCACCTTCAGCCCCATCGTGATCTCTTCCGTGGTCGCGACGGCCGTCTCCCGCCATTTCCTGGGAAACTCCCCCGCCTTCAGCGTTCCATCCTACAATATGGTGAGCGCATGGGAGCTGATTTTCTACGTCATTCTGGGCCTTTTTTGTTCTTTCGTGGCTGTCGCCTTCACGAGCACCCTTTATCGCATGGAAGACCTGTTCGATGACTTCAAGTTCCCCGAATACTTGAAGGCCGTGATCGGCGGGTTCATATTGGGGGCGATGGCCCTGCTCTTCCCCCATATCCTTGGGGTCGGCTACCCGGCCATTGATCTTGCCCTGGCTGAAAAGCTGTCCATGGGAGTGTTGTTCCTCCTGGTTATCTTCAAGATCCTCGCCACTTCCATAACAATCGGTTCCGGGGGCTCAGGGGGCATCTTCGCCCCGTCCCTTTTCCTTGGAGCCATGGCGGGGGGATTTTTCGGAACGGTTGCCCATAACCTGTTCCCTGGAATTACGGCGTCTCCAGGGGCTTACAGCATCGTGGGAATGGGGGCGGTGGTGGCGGGAACCACCCATGGGCCTCTGAGCGCTATCCTGATTCTCTTTGAGATGACCGGCAACTATAAGATCATCCTCCCCCTCATGATCGCCTGCATAATCAGTTGCATCAGTGCCAGCCAGCTCCTGAAGGAATCCATCTATACTTTCAAACTGGCCAGACGGG
The DNA here is from genome assembly GCA_019310525.1 of Deltaproteobacteria bacterium. Lineage (NCBI taxonomy): Bacteria > Pseudomonadati > Myxococcota > Myxococcia > Deltaproteobacteria bacterium. Next base: position 11,039 of record JAFDEE010000106.1, read on the forward strand.
GAGTGAACATCAGGGCCGGGAAAGAGGTCAATATTCTGAAATCCATCCCGGTGAAAGAGGCCATGAATTCGACGGTGGAGACGATCCCCCAGTCCCTGACCCTAGGGAAGATGGCCGAGAAGATCAGCAAGAGCAAGTTCAACAGCTTTCCCGTCGTGGACGATGAGAACCGCTTGACCGGTATTTTGTCCTTTCTTGACTATCACGATGTCGTCTATGATGAGGATTTGAGGGACCTGGTTGTGGCGAAGGAACTGGCCACTCCCGATGTGGTGACGGTCTCTTTGGATGATAACCTTTACGATGCCCTCGAACTGATTACTTCCAGAGACTTTTCTATCCTTCCCGTTGTCGACCCCAACGATCCCAAGCGCATACTGGGTGTCATCACGCGTCGGGATATCGTGGGAGCCTATGACAAGGCTGTGATCAAAAAATCAGTGTTCAAGGAATAGGCAAACAAACGCCGGGGAAGATCTATTTAGTGCCCATCCATAAATGGCCCTTTTCCCCAATCTTCCGCCTTCGCTATGGCTACGGCGTGACCAGGCTGCGTCAGGCTCAGATTTTAATCCTCGAAATACTTCAATGTATGGTGCCTCTGCCGCTTGGCCCCCAATCGCCTTCCTTGACCTTGAACAAAATTGCCTGTTTATGGATTGGCACCGGTTATCGACCGCTTGCGGTCGATGCCTTGCATCTTTGGCAAACTTGACGCTTGCAGGATTCGTGTTGAATTCCAAGGATCGCAGGGCCATGGCAAGGAACCGGGGAGGGCTGGGGTCTTTAGATACCAATGGAGCGTCATGGAATGGCACTGAGAAATAAATTTACAAAGATAAGATACTTTTATATAGTAAAAAAATGTTTGTGTTGACTTTGCAGGTTTTAGATATTATAAATAACAATACGATGCCAAAGGTCATAAAGGATCATTTTTGAAGATATCAAGGAGTTAACCGTGCCTCAGATAATGACTACAAAAGAATTGGCAAAATATTTAAAGCTTCATGAAATTACGATCTGCAAGTACGCTGCTGAAGGTAAGATTCCTGCGATACGGATCGGTCGTGTGTGGAGGTTTGACAAAGAGGCGATTGATAAATGGATCAGCGGCGGCCAGAAAAAGTAAATAGCCTCATTCCTAAATGCATTTTGAGCGCCGGTAAGTTTCAAATCCGGAAACGAGCCGGTGTCCATCCATAAAGCAGGCAATTTTATTCTAAGGTCACCTTCCCCCACCTTAAGCTAACGCTGGGAGTGTGGAGGAAGGTCGTTTCGCCTTCCTTGACCTTGAACAAAATTGCCTTTTTATGGATGGACACTAGTTAATGATAGAGAAGGAAAGCCTCCCTTTCCGCCAGAAAGGATTCCAGCTCTTCCTTCCACTCCATTTGCATGCTTGACAGGTCTTCCCCTTTCTCGATTTTTCCCCGCAGCCGGGAATCCCCCAGAATCAAGTCGATCGGCATCCTATCGTAATCATATTCATAGGGTGGGCTTTTCCACTCGAATTGGTCCTCGTGGGTGAAGAGCACCGCCTGAAGCAAAGCAAGCGAGAGTAAATAGGGCCGAAATGTAGTCGGATCCAGGACATGGATCATGAATCCGTGGCATATCTGCCCTTGCCATTTGTGAAAGGTAGGGCGGAATGACATCTCCTGGAGGTGGCAGCCTTCTAAAAAGGGACCTTCTGTTTTTTCCAGAACCGCCCTTGTGTCCAGGTAAGGCGCCCCGAAAAGCTCAAATGGCCGGCAGGTGCCTCTTCCTTCGGAAAGGTTGGTCCCTTCCCACAGGACCTGCCCGGGATAGACCTGGGCCGTTTCGGGCAAAGGCATGTTAGGGGACGGCATCAGCCATCTGAGACCCGTGTCTTTCCATAACATGTGCCTCCGCCAACCCTTCATGGGCACGATTTCCAGCTCGCATCCGAGCTTGAACACCTTGTTGAACATCCTTGCCATCTCACCCATTGTCATTCCATGACGCATGGGCAAGGCATACGGACCCACAAAAGAGTAAAGCTCCTCCTTCAGAAGATTCCCTTCAACGATCACCCCTCCAAGGGGATTGGGCCTGTCCAGCACCAGAATCCTCTTGTTGAATCCGGCGGCCGCCTTGAGGCAGTTAAGCATGGTGGAGGCGAAGGTGTACACCCTCGTGCCTACATCCTGGAGATCTATGATAAGGATGTCCAGCCGATCCAGCATTTCCCGGGTCGGCTCTCTGGTGCCCGAATAGAGACTGTATACGGGAATTTTGAGTTCAGGATCCGTTGCATGGGGAGTCTCAATCATGTTGTCCTGATCCTCACCCCCATGACCGTGCTGAGGCCCAAAAAGGGCCTTGAGGTGACCGGGAAGAAGGTCTGCGAGGATTTTTTTCCCGCTTCTCAAGCCCCTGTCCAGCGAAGCGGGGTTGGAGAGGTAACCCAGGCGTGAACCCTTGAGGTTCGACCAGTAATCTTCCCTGAGCACATCGAGACCTGTAGCTACCGTCGGCATGTTCCCCCTCTATTGTTGGAGGTGATTTGAAAGAAAGCTATCAAACGAACAGGGGCCGGGTCAACCGCCCATTCCTGAATCCTCGCGCGCCGGCTGTTTGGCGGGCTTGTCCGGGGAATCTCTGGATCAAGTGTTTCACCTGAAAACCATTGTCCGCACCACCGGGGAAGGGGCATGGGGATCTTTTCGGAAGTGACCTGTTGGGAGGCCTGCCAGACAGCAGCAGGTAAACCTTCGTTATTTCAGGGGGGTTAGGGATGGGGGAAACCCCGGCTCCCGCTTGTAAAAGCGGGA
>JAFDEE010000107.1 GCA_019310525.1 Deltaproteobacteria bacterium
TGGACATGGGTGAAGAGGCTCTTTCGGAGATGATCAGGGAGTTGAAAAAGGAACCAAGGTTCAGATACTTCGGCGTCTCGGTCTATTCCCCTGAATATGCTCTGAGGGCCCTGGGAATCGATGAGGTTGATTTCGTCCAGTTGCCGTATAATGTTTTTGACCAGCGCGCCTTTTTCCAAGGGGTTTTCGATTTTGCAAGGGAGCATGATAAAAAAGTATTTGTTCGAAGCATATATTTGCAGGGTCTCCTATTAATGAATCCGGAAGACCTCCAGGGCGAGTGGACCTTTTCAAGGTCTCCGCTGGAATCTTTTGCCCGATATGCCTCCTCCCATCGCTTGCCCCCGAAATTGCTGGCCCTGGCCTTTGTGGTACGGACTGCCCCTGGAGCGATGTTCGTGATAGGGGCCGAAACCCCGGATCAAGTCTCGGAAAACCTGACCCTCTTCCAGGAAGCAGAGACCGTCCCCTTACCCGAAATGCATCCATTGGCTTCCAATGATCCCAGGCTTATCAATCCATCCTTTTGGCCGAGGTAGTACTTGAGACAATCCTTGTTGATCCGAGACCTTTGAAAAACGTTCGATTTTGTTCAAGGCCAAGACAAACGAAAATTTTAACCACTGGAATACATTGAGTATTTCGAGGATTAAAATTTGTCCGCGCTTCGCTTGGACTCCCCATCCTTCGGGCGGGTCCCCGGTTTGGGTCTGACGCAAAGCTTAGGGAAAAGAGGGCGTTTTTCAAAGGTCTTGATCCTTTCCCGCGTATTGGGTGGGGCGACGGTTGGTCATGAAAATTATAGGAATCATCCAGGCGAGAATGTCCTCGACCAGGTTGCCTGGAAAGGTCTTGCTCGAGGCTGCGGGTAAGCCCCTGATCCTTCATATGCTGGAGCGGATGAGCCGATGCAATTCCCTGGACTCCTTATGGCTCGCCACTTCCGAGGAAAGGGATGACGATCTCCTTGCGGAGACCGTCGAGGCGGCCGGGTACCAGGTGTTCAGGGGAAGTCTTGAAAATGTACTTTCCCGGTTTTGGCGCATTTGTAAAAAGGAGAAGGCAGACATTGTGGTGAGATTGACGGGAGACTGCCCACTCCACGATCCGGAGGTCGTCGATTCTGTTGTCGATTTTTTCTTAAAAGGCGGGGGGGCTTATGATTACGCCTCCAATGTCCTGCCGCCCACTTATCCTGACGGCCTGGATACTGAAGTTTTTTCGGCTCAGGCCCTTCAAGAGGCCTATCAAGAAGCATCCCTGGATTTTGACCTGGAACACGTGTCCCCTTATATCCGCCGTACGACCAAAGAAAGGGGACGGATGGGGAATTTTTACGGGCCTGCTGATTTTTCCCACTTGCGCTGGACACTGGACGAACCCGAGGATTATGTCTTTATCAGGTCGGTCTACGAGGACCTTTACCCCGCAAAAAAAACGTTTGGATGGCTGGACGTGATCGCATGGCAAACAAGGGAACCCGAGAGGCTTCAAATCAATGCCATGCACAAGAGGAATGAAGGCTCATCGGGTGGGTGAGCGCATCCCTTGTTCAAGACCCCAAGGTATGAATCCATGACGGACCCAATATCCAGATACAGAAAGAGCAAAAAACTCCTGGCCAGGGCGAAAAAGGTCATTCCCCTGGCATCTCAGACCTTCAGCAAGAGCCACATTCAGTATCCAGAGGCCTCACCCTATTTCCTCGTCCGGGGAAAAGGCTCCCGTGTCTGGGACGTGGACGGTAACGAGTACATCGACTTCGTAAACGGCCTCCTCCCCGTGATCCTCGGATATTGTGACCCTGACGTCGACAAGGCCGTCATGGAGCAGATGAAGAGAGGGGTTACCTTCAGCCTGGCTTCGCCCCTGGAGTGCGAGTTGGCCGAGATGCTCGTGGATCTCATCCCCTGCGCCGAGATGGTGCGGTTTGGGAAGAGCGGGTCGGATGCCACCGCCGGGGCTGTCAGGGTGGCCCGAGCCTACACGGGACGGGAGAGGGTAGCAGTTTGCGGTTATCACGGGTGGCAGGATTGGTATATCGGATCCACGGTAAGGAACAAGGGGGTGCCTGAATGCGTGAGGCGCTTGACGCATCCCTTCACTTACAACGACCTCCCTTCCCTGGAGCGCCTCTTTGATCAATATCCCGGTGAAATCGCGGCGGTGATTCTGGAGCCTATGAATGTGGAAGACCCTGCTCCACGGTTTCTTGAGGGTGTGAAGGAGGTCACCCATAAAAACGGGGCGATCCTCGTGTTTGATGAGATCATAACGGGGTTCCGGTACGCCCTGGGAGGGGCGCAAGAACTTTTCGGTGTTGTACCGGACCTTGCCGCTGTCGGCAAGAGCATGGCGAACGGGTATCCCATTTCAGCCGTCGTAGGGAGAAAAGAATTGATGAAGGAAATGGAGGAGGTATTCTTTTCCTTTACTTTCGGCGGCGAAACCCTATCCATCGCAGCGGCGATTGCGACGATCCAGAAGCTTATGAAGGAGTCGGTCATTCAGTCCCTGTGGGATAAGGGGCAGGTAATCATGGACGGGGTGTTCCGTATCATTCAGAAGCAAGATCTGGGAGGGGTCATCCAGGTCAGGGGCAAGCAGCCTTGGAGCCTCCTAGACATCAGGGACCACGAGAAGTTCACATCTTGGGAGATCAAGAGCCTCATAAAGCAGGAGATGCTGCGAAGGGGGATTCTCATCTCCGCAAGCCACAACCTTTCATATTCCCACTCTTCTGAAGATTTGGAAACACTTCTTCGTTCCTATGATGAGGTTATGGGGCTCCTCCGGAAGGCTCTGGACAATGGAAATTTGCCAGAGTTACTAATTGGGAATCCAATTGAGCCCATCTTCAAAGTTAGATGATTTATACCGTCTGGGGAGTCTGGTGATCCGGGCGGACGGCTCCTCTAAAATAGGGGGAGGGCATCTCCTGAGGTGCCTGGCCCTGGCCGAAAGGTGGAGAGACCGAGGTGGGCAGGTCCACTTGGTGACTGCGGAAGATAGCCGGGCTTTCTTCCCCAGGATCGGTAGTGAAGGAATTGCAATCCATACCCTCAACAAAGTCCACCCTCATGAGGAAGATCTCAAAAAGACCCTGGAAATCCTCCGTGTTCTGAAAGATAAGAACCAGAATCATCAAAATCTCTGGGTCGTTCTGGACGGCTATCATTTCGATTCGCCTTACCTTGAGGCGATACACGAGGCAGGATATTTTCTCTTAGTCCTGGACGACATGTGCCGACTCCCTTGGTATCCTTGCGATCTTGTCCTGAACCCCGGTCTCGAGGTGAATGGGGATGTCTATACTTGCTGCCCCGAGACCCGAGTGCTTTCCGGGGTCAGCTACCGTCTTTTAAGGCGAGAATTCCTTGATCGGCGAGGCTGGAAGATGCAAGTACCGGATGTGGCTAGAAACCTATTAGTCACATTGGGCGCGGCCGATTCCCACAACGTGACGCTCAAAGTGGTGGAGGTGCTTCTGGGACTGGAAGTGGATGGATTGAGGGTGAAGGTGGTTATAGGTGAAGCTAACCCCCATAGGGAGTCACTTGTGGTTGCACTCTCACGACGGGGAGTGTCGAATTTTGAACTTCTAGGAGGGGTCTCGGATATGGCTTCTCTCATGGCATGGGCCGATTTGGCCATCTCAGGGGCGGGAGGGACTTCTTGGGAGATGGCTTTTATGGGATTACCGAACCTTATGATCATTTTATCCGAGAATCAATGGCCTGTGGCAGAAGAACTCTCCCGCACAGGGTGTTCTGTTTTGCTGGGCCAATGGGAAGATTTAAAGGCAGAGTCAATGAGCGGGGTGATTTATGATGTCCTTTACGATAAGAAGAAGAGGGCTGACATGTCGCGCGCTGGGCGAGCCCTGGTGGATGGCATGGGAGCGGATCGGATCGTGGATGAAATGACAGCCTTTTTTTCACTCTCTGAAAGGGCCAGGTTATGAGAGTTGTAGTTTTTGCGGCACATCCTGACGATGAGGTTCTGGGGTGCGGAGGAACCATTGCCAGACACAGTGCCTGCGGAGACGATGTGTTTGTGGTGATTGCTGCTGAGGGGATGATGGCCAGGGCGAAAGGGAATGCGGGGGACCATTTCGAAGGGCAGAAGAGAACTCTGTGGGAATCGGCTCGCAGGGCTGCCACGGTTCTTGGAGTCAAGGAGGTGGTCCATTTCGGTTTCCCTGACAATCGGATGGATGGGGTTGAACTCCTGGAAATCATCAGGAAGGTAGAAGAGAGCTTGGCTGCATATAATCCAGATATTGTCTATACTCATTATCACGGAGACCTCAACATTGATCACTCTATTCTATCTAAGGCCGTGGTAACTGCTACAAGGCCACTTCCACACAAACTAATCACGGAGATCTATGCCTTTGAGGTGCCATCTTCAACGGAATGGGCTTTCGGGCTGGACCATGCAGGGTTCAGGCCCAACCACTTCGTTGGGATTGAGAGTAGCCTGCAGAGGAAAATCGATGCCATGGCCTTCTATTCTACCGAAATCAGACCCTTTCCCCATCCCCGATCCCCGGAGGCGATCCGGGCCCTGGCCATGCGGAGGGGCGGCCAAGCGGGGTTAAAGGCGGCTGAGGCTTTTATGCTTTTGCGAAGGGTTCTCCCCGAAAAAGAGGAAAGAATTTCCAGCGATGAGGTAGATAATGATTACTCTCAGAAGAGCGGAACTCCGTGATTGCAGAACCATCTTTAACTGGCGCAATCACCCTGAAGTGAGGCGGCATTTCTTCGACCCTAGACGACTTAGTTACGAAGAACACAAGAAGTGGTTCAAATCGTCCCTTGAAAAGAAAGATAGGTTCATCTTTTTGGCTTACAGAGGCGATCATGCAGTGGGAGTCCTTCGTTTTGACATTTTGGATGAGATGCCTGGTACAGCAGAAGTCGATATCTATGTTGCCCCAGATTACCAAGGAAGAGGTTTGGGTAAGAGCATTCTCCATGAGGGAGAGAGATGGGTAAAGAAGAGTGGAAACATCCAAAAACTTGTGGCAAAGGTCAAGGATGAGAACGAGGCTTCCCTCAGGATGTTCAGAGCCTGTGGGTTCAGTGTCAAATATGTCCTTTTTGAAAAGTTCTTGATAGAAGAAGGGGAGGTTCATCACTTAGGTCCATGAAGATCCCGGTCATCCTCACATGTGTAGGCAGCCAGGTCGCACCCTCCGCGATTCAGTGCATCAAGAACCATCCGATCCATGAGGTGGTGCTGATCGGAGTAGACACCAAGAGGAGGGAAGACTCGGTGGGAGCCCCTTTCGTGGACCAGTATTATAGGGTGCCCATGGGAGACCATCCCGAATACATTACCGCTATGCTTGAGATCGTGCAAAGGACGGGTGCGAGGGTTATTCTGCCCGGGAGCGACGAAGAGGCCCTAAGTCTTTCGGCGGCGGCATCCAGATTCGCGGGTATGGGGTGCACGGTCGCCTGCTCCGCCCATGAAACAGTGGCGTTTGTTGTGGATAAATATCGAACCATGGAGAGGCTCGGAGAGTGCGGAGTGAAGGTTGCGGATATCTGCCTGTTTGAATCTTTGGATGAACTTCGCAGGGGAGCGGATAATCTCGGGTTTCCAGGAAGACCCTTTGTCATCAAGCCCAGGGTATCTAGGGGGGGGCGGGGGTTTCGGGTAGTCAGGAACCAGGTTGACCCCTACGAGGGCTACATGGCTGGTGACAACACGACTATCGACTTTGACGAGCTTCAGCGATTGTTCGAAAAGGTTGAGGACAAGATGAAGCGCTTTTTCCTTATGGAGTACCTGCCCGGAAAGAAGTACTCTACAGACATACTGGTCAGAGATGGAAGAATGAAGGGCGTGGTCATCCGAAACAAAATTTTTCCAGTAGGCTCACCTACCCAATTGGCGGATATTGTTTTCGACGAGGATTTAATTTCATATGCTCAGTCCGTAATGGAAGTCTTTCCGTTTGACTATTTCGTACAACTGGAAATAGGGAGAGATGACACGGGAAAGCCGAAACTAGTGGAGATCAACCCCAGGCTCGACGCCACGCTCCCCATATGCCTGGGGATCGGGATCAACTTCTACCATGAAATGATTCGGCACGCTCTCGGAGAGCCCTATTCCGAAAACGTGCGGATCGTTCGAGGTCAGATGCCAGGGCCACGCTTCTATCGATATTGGCAGCACCTTTTCGTGAAAGAGGTTTAGCGGGGTAAGACATGAAAATCAGGGTAGGGAACAAAACCATTGGAGAAGACAGCCCGACTTTTATTGTGGCAGAAGTCGGTACTAATCACAATGGAGATGTTAATCTTGCTCTAGAGATGGTGGATCGCGCGAAAGAGGCAGGCGCTGATGCGGTGAAATTCCAGCCCGTGAACCCGGAGGCTTCTTACGTGCGGGGAACGGAGCCCTATGAGATATATTCCAGAGCTTGGCTGGAGGAGGATGACTGGATAAAAATCAAGGAAAGAACCGAACATAAGGGGCTCGTTTTCTTTGCAGCACCTGCGGATATCCCAGGGGCTAAGATGATGAAAAGACTCCGGCCGCCCCTTGTGAAAATCTCTTCTCCGTCCATGACCAATGTGCCCTTACAGAATGAACTGGCACAGTTAGGAGTACCGGTGATGGTCTCTACGGGGATGTCCTACGTGGGTGAAGTGGAAAAGGCGGTGAGAAACCTGGAGAGCAATGGTGTTCGGGAGATTGTTCTTCTTCATTGTGTCTCCCTCTATCCAGCGCCTACAGAGTGCTTGAATCTCCTTTCCATGCAAACCATGATGCGGGTATTCCCTTACCCTGTAGGCTATTCCGACCACAGCCTCGGAAGGGTAGCTTGCCTTGCAGCCGTGGCTCTGGGAGCGAAGGTAATTGAAAAACATTTCACCTTGGACAAGGAGATGGAGGGGCCCGAGCATCGCTTTTCGGCCGATAGCGCCGATTTTAGGACTCTGGTACAGGAGATTAGAGAAGTGGAGAGTGCTTTGGGGTCACCGTACAAAGCACCTTGTGAACCGGAGATAAGTAAGAGGGATACTTACCGGAGATGCCTCGTTGCAAACCAGGACATCCCGTCTGGGACTGTGATTAGAGAGGAGATGATCGGCCTGAAACGACCAGAGGGAAGGAGAGGTCTGGAGACGGATTTCTTTTACCAAGTGATTGGGAGAAAAGCTGCCAAAAACATTCGCAAAGACGAATCCATTCGATTCGAACACCTTTCATGAGCGGTGAGGTTGTCCGTGGCCGAGGTGAAGAGAAAAGGAAATGAACAAATCGTCCTGCTTCCCAGGGAATTTTGGGATAGAAGGGACGAATGGTTGTTGAAATTTCCCGAATCTTGGAAAATTCGTTTTTGCCGAATGGCGGGGGACAACCTTTTTTCGTTAACTCCCCGTCACATAAAGGAACGATTGGAAAAGCCTGTCGGTTGCCCTCCAATCTGCCAGATGGCAAGGGGGAAAAAAGAGGTGGCCATCGTGGTGGATGATATGACCAGACCAACACGAGCCGCTAGCCTTGCATCCTACGTGCTGGAAGAACTCAGAAAAGCAGGCATCAAGGAGCACAACATTCGCTTTCTAGTGTCTCTCGGATCACACGGCGCCCACGGGCAGGACGATTTCAGAAAAAAGCTCGGAGACGACGTTGTGGAAAACTATGGCGTTTACAATCACAATTGCTATGAGAACTGTGATTACGTAGGGAGGACGGAAAGGGGCATCCCTCTTAAGGTAAATACAGAGTTTATGCGGTGTGATCTCAAGATAGCTATCGGTGCTATACTGCCCCATCTCTATGTGGGATATTCTGGAGGAGGGAAAATAGTTCTTCCAGGACTCTCACACATCGATACTATCGATTTGTTCCATTCGAGCCTTCTTCCAGACCAAAAGGGGAAGGCGGGTGACTCCAATCCCTTGTGTAAAGACATAGAGGAAGCTGTGGCTCTGGTAGGCCTTGATTTCAAGATTGACGTGTTGGTGAACACCCGTGGCGAGATCATAGACCTTTACGCCGGAGAGCCGAATACAGTCTATAGGATGGGAATCCGCCAGGCGTCAAGGATTTACAAATCGGAATTCTATCCGGATCAGGATGTGGCCGTGGTAAACGCATACCTCAAGGCCAATGAAGCGGACATCGCCATGCTCTTGGGGTTCAGGTCCCTGAAGAAAAAGGGCGGCACCTGTATCCTCGTTATGAATGCACCCAAGGGACAGATGCCCCACTATCTCATGAGGTCCTTTGGGAAGTTTACCGGCGGCAGACAGTGGGTTACCCGGAGCCGTCTGCCAGAGGAGACCGAACTGATCGTTCTGTCGGAATACAAAGACATGACGAGTTTTGATTCCTTCGACAGTGAAGAGCGAATCCTGTGGATGAAAAGGTGGGAAAACGTACTGGAGCACCTGAAAGCAAAGCACAAGGGCAAAGTGAACGTGGGCGTATACCCTGACGGGACAATCCAATACGTGTGAACTTCGTACCCAACACCCTTTCTTGGGAGAGAGGGAATGGTTTACGATAGAGAACATCCAAGAATCGAACAGTTCAGGTCCAAAAGATTGCTCCTTAGACAGATAGTGGAAGAGGACGTGACTCAGGCCTATGTGGCCTGGCTCAACGATCCGGAAGTAAATCGGTTCCTGGAGGTCAGGTTTTCCCCTCAGTCCAGGGAGAGTGTCGTTGAGTATGTAAAGAAATGCCTGGCCCCGAAGAGCAGGACCCTCCATCTTGGTGTATTTGACCAGGAAGGAAGTCGCCTAGTAGGCACTGTGACCTTTCACAACATGGATGAACATCATCGGTCTGCAAGCATTTCATTTGTGATCGGTCATCCGGAGGCGAGGGGGAAAGGATATGGATCGGAAGCTGTCCATGCAGCTACCCACTATATGTTTAGAGCTAGAGGGTTCGTCAAGCTCTGGGGAGGTTACTACGAAGGTCACGCGGCAAGCGAAAGGGTCTTCTTGAAGAACGGCTATCAGATCGAGGGGAAGCTTGTCAACTTCAAAGGAGACCGAGTTGATCATATACTCATGGGGCTCCTTGCGGAAGATTTCAAACCGGATCCCAAAATCCTGAGAGAGACCGAGGAGAGATGAGGTAGAGATGTCATGTGTGTAATTGGAGCAATCATAAACCTTTCTATGCACAGGGTCTTAAGTTATTGTATATAATCGTTTTAAGGTTTCGTTGAGTTAGTGAAATGAAGGAACAGGATGGAGTAATGAGAGCCGGTCAAACCAAGAAAATCATGCTTGTAAGATCCACGGGCTTTCCCCAGAAATGGGTGCAGGAGATGGAAGCGGCCTTCCCTTACGCCCAGTTCGTCGTGGCCGATGACAACGCGGAATCGATATATTCGCAAGCAGAAGGAGTCCATGCCCTCATCGGATGCCCGAGGTCCATTTTTACCCCCGAACTTTTGGTCCGAATCGGTGAAAGCCTGGAATGGGTACATGCGGGAGGGGCGGGTATCGAAGAGTTCCTTTATCCTGAATTTGTGCACCATAGGGCGGCCTTCACCAACGGAAAGATTATCCAGGGACCCGAGGTTTCCGATCATGCCATGGCGCTTCTGCTATCCCTCACAAGGAACATCCATCTCGTGCTTCGAGGAAAAGCACCTAGATCTATGCCCCGGCCCGTTGAGCTCAGGAAGAAGACGGCTTTGGTCTTCGGATCCGGCGGCATCGGGTTGCTTCTGGCAGAGAAATTGAAGGCCTTCGGTATGTACGTGATCGCTGTGGATGATGACTATCTGCCAATGGCAAGCTTCATTGATGAGATCCATCTTACGGAGCACTTCCTAAAACAGCTTCCTCGGGCGGACGTGGTGATTTGTTGCTGTCCGAATACGGAACGATCCCGATTCACATTCAACGAGGTGGCTTTCAAGGCGATGAGGCAGGATGCCTTCTTTGTGAATGTGTCTAGAGGCATGCTTGTGAAGACCGATGACTTGGTGAAAGTTTTAAAGGAGGGTCGACTGCGGGGTGTGGGTCTCGATGTGACCGAGCCGGAACCCCTCCCTGAGGACCATCCCTTGAGGAGTATGGACCATGTCGTCATTACCCCTCACATTGCTGGCCCCTCCGACCACAACAGGCGTAGGGGTTTCGATCTAATTCGGGCCAACATCGAGCGGTTTCTTGCCGGGATGCCGCTCCTCAATATCGTGGATAAGAAACGTGGATATTGATAGAAAGGAGATCTATTAATGGGGATGCCCTTTGTTCAGCCGGAAGTCGTTAAGAAGTGGGAAAAGGCCTTTGCCGAAGGTTCTGACAAGCGATACCCTTCCATTGACCTGGTGCGACTGGAATATTGGTTTTTTAAGCATCCTGAGAAGGGAATGTTGCTGGAATATGGTTTTGGCACTGGAGTCAATACTATCCATCTCCTGGAGTGTGGGTATACTGTCATTGGGTTGGACGCCGCCCTTGGGGCAAAGAAGTTAGTAGAAAAGAAATTGGAAAATCATCAGGAAATAAAGGATAGAGCTACTCTCATTCATCTTCCTCAGGATTCCGAAAGACTCCCATTTGATAATGATATATTCGACTTTCTCGTGTGCATGAGTGTTCTATCACTCCTTGGATCCAGGGAGCGACTTATATATTTGCTGGAGGAATTTATTCGAGTTCTTAAACCAGGGGCAAAAGCGATCCTTGATATCAACGATACAAAGAGCGAATTTTCTGAAAACAGTGAGTATATTGGAAACAATGTTTATCTTTTTCGTGGGAATTCAGGAAAAGAAGATCCTGTGCCCATGCTTTGCTTTCCTGATGCTGAAACCTTCGTCGAGATTTTAAGGCCATATTTCAAGATAATCGATGTTGGATATTCAGTCCATAAATATTTTAATAGAAGGATTGGTGAATTTATTGTTTGTGCGGAAAAACCATAAATATTCTGATCAATTATATCTTAGAGTATCCTTTATCTATATTAAGTGCTAGTAGGACAATAGATGACACTGGAAAGGCTTTTGGTAGAAGAAGAAGAGGCATATCGGTTCTGGATGAAGGATTACAAGGTCGGAGAGAAGATATGGTATACTCATACTCCATGGCTTCTTGAGAAACTCCCTATGATGAAGCAACAGGTTGTTTCTCTTGAAAGTTTCGTTTCGCAGAAAGAAATAAATGAATTAGGTGTATTCTGTATCCACCTATCTCTTGACCTAGCTGATTTATTAGTGAAATGCATTGGGGATCATTCCCTGACGCCTCATGTCAAAGTTTCCTTCCTATATTATCTTAGAAGAACACTTTTCCCCCTGATATACAAGAGCGTAATTTTGAATCGGTGGATAGGTTATGTAAGTGAACAAGGCACAAAAAACGTAATTATTGGAGTGAAGAAAAGGCTGCATAATAAAAAAAAAGTGGATTTTGATAGGTTTGACAACTTATATGCGCAGATTGGCAAGTGCATTGATTTAAGCAGTGACTTTGATGTGGTTGAGATCGAATCTGGAATTGACGATAAAGATACTAGATTACGCATGATGAGAGTCGGCCGGAGTGGCCGTGAGAAACTTCTAAGCTTGGTAAACGCAAACTTGCCCATCTTGGTTCATCGGTTCTGGAAACGACTGCTTCATTCAAGAAAAATTAAGCTACCTTTTACAAAGAAAAACGGGATATCTATACTCATCATTGATGAATGCGAACTTTTAGAAGAAACGTTTTTGTTTCTTTTGTTAGGGGGTGGCAGTGTATCGAAACTCAAAGGCCTAAATGATGAGGGGTGGGAAAAACAATGTGATATCCAAAGAGAACTATCATATGATCGGCTGGCTGACTTGTTTTACTGTTGTTTGAACAGGCATTCAAATGTGAAAGATTGGATCAAGGCTCGAATGTTGAATGCCTTGGCAATCCTTTTCCATCCGATGCTAATACAAAAAATGAATCAGGTGTTAAATGTGGTTTCATGGTTGGAAGGGAATTCCGCTGAGATGAAAATGGTAAAGGAATTGGCACGAGAGAGGAGCTTATGCGTTGTTACTAGCGGGATTTCACATGTTGACAGGATGGTAATATGTGGTTTCCTAAGAGAAATGGGCGTTCCTGTATTTACGTTTGAACATGGATTGACTTATGGGCTTTCGATGATGACGGAGTATTGGGGTGATAGAGATTCAATGTGCGTTGGTAGTGGCCGAATAAGCTATACGCCTATAGCTGAAAAATTTCACCAGAAATGCTGCAATGGAGTGGGCAAGGGCGTTGTTTCTGGAATGCCGAAAATAAATGAAAGAGTGAGGTGGAAATTTATTCAAAAGGCAATTGGAAATAAAATCCTGAAGTTCCCGGATAAGAGGCGGACTGTCGTATATATTGCTAACTTGTATTTCAACAACTTCATATATAGTCCCGGATGTTGCAGTGACACATGGTACCATCAATTCAAGAGAAAAGTCGTTTTCGAGATTCTTGGCGAAAGTGACTATAATTGTATTATCAAGTTATATCCAACTTTTCGATATCGTGATCCTGATCCTTTTGGTAGATTAATAACCCTCCCATCCAACGTTAAGGCCGTTCAATTTATTGAATTTAGATATCTACGGGCTATAGGGGACATAATGATTTGCGATTCCCCACAAAGCACTCTTGGGTGGGTATGGTCTGCTAGGGTTCCTGTCATTTATTTGGATTTGCCGTCCAACCCTCTTCTTCCCCATGTAGCAAAAGCTTTTGACGATGCGATATTCAGAATTGATTGTTCGAAGTTAGACTGGGTTGAAAAGGCAAGATATCTATTGACATTACCATATGGAAAGCTTCTTTCAAAATGGAAAGAGAAAGAAACTATGAGGGAAAGAGTTGAAAAAGAGTATATTATCGGTCCTCCGGGAAATGCCGGAATGCGAGCAGCGAAATTTATTTTTCAAGAAACTGCAAGATTGTATCGCTGTAATGAGAATTGAGTGTATCATTACCATAAGGAAAGAGAAGTATGAAAAATTATAGCTAATTGATATTGGGACGAAATGAGGGACATGGCCACGAAACATCCAACCAAGGAAAACATGAATTTGAAAAGCTTGTGACAAATTTTGTCAAAATTTGATTTTAAAAGGAACGCTTTGCATTTATTCTCAAAAATTCAGAGGTCTCATTGTAAGGCAGGCCCGATGAAAAGAGAAATCGATGCGTAAAGTTATCGAGGCAATTCTATTTTTTCCATCTGTCACCAAGACAAAGATGGCGCTCCTTATGGGCGTCACCCTTGCGGCCGCTTTTTTTGAGGGATTCGGGGTCGCCATGCTTTTCCCTGTCATTGATTTCATTGAAAAGGGAAAAGATTTTACCGTCTTGGCGGCTACCTCGAAAATGTGGTTTATCATTGTCAAGACCCTTGATCTATTCTCCATTCCGAAAACTCTTCTCTCTCTCATGATAATTGTGTTTTTCTTGCTGATGGTAAGGCAATTGTTTAATTATCTGAAGAGCATATATGGAACCTGGATCACGGAGAGCATTTTCTCGGATATCCGAAGCGACGGATTCAAGTGTTTCGCAAATGCTGACATGCCGTTTTATGATTCCTACGGAGTGGGGCAACTAATTAACGTACTCACGGTAGACGGCGTAAGGGCGGGAGGGGGAGTATTTACTTTCTTCAACCTGCTCTCCGCATCAACCATATTTGTTCTCTATTTCGTATTCTTGATGATTCTTTCACCTGGGATGACCATTTTTGCAATGGCTATCATGGGGTGTGTCGGAATGGTTCTCCGGTCCCGAATCAGGAGATCCGGGGAAATCGGGGTGAAGGTTTCAGAGTATAACGAAAAAATATCAAATTCCATTGTTGAGAGGTTGAATGGGATCAGGCTTTTGAAGTTGGCTTCAACGGAAGAGAAAGAAAGTAACTTTGTCAAAGATCTCTCGGAAAAGATAAAGCTCAACACGTTCGATCTTGCCAGGATTCGCGCACGAATGGAATTCATGGTAGACCCCATGGTGATCTTGGCCGGGTTGGCAATATTGTATTTTTCAGTTGAAGTATTCCACATGACCATGGCCAAAACGGGGATGTTCATTTTTGTGTTGTTGAGGATTATGCCTTACACGAAGGATATTTTTAATTCAAGGCAGGCTTTGGCAGGTTTTTCAGGGAGTCTTTTCCGGGTTACCGATTTTTTTCGAAAGGCCAAAGAAGCCCACACAATAAAAGGTGGAAGGGTGTCCATAATAAAGCTGGAGAAAGGGATCCGGTTTGAAAACGTGTCATTTTCTTATGTTCCTGGTGAAGCTCCGGTTTTGGAGAATATTAACATCTTCATCCCCGCAGGGAAGATGACGGCTCTAGTGGGAAGATCAGGTGCCGGTAAATCGACACTCGTTGATTTGATACCGCGACTCAGGGTGCCGACAAAAGGAAGAATATGCTTCGATGATCTGGCCATAGAAAACTATGATATCCGTGCCCTTAGGAGATTCATCGCTTTTGTTTCTCAAGAGGGATTTCTCTTTAATGATACTATTGAAAGGAACATAAGGTACGGGCGGCCGGAAGCAAGTCCGGAAGAAGTTACCAGGGCTGCCCGGATGGCTCATGCCCACCACTTTATCAAGGACATGCCAGAAGAGTATGAAACCGTCGTTGGTGAGAGAGGGATAAAGCTGTCGGGCGGGCAACGCCAGAGGATCATTTTGGCGAGAGCCTTGCTTCAAGAGGCTTCAATCATAATTTTGGATGGATTCGGAATCAGAGCAATATATACAGAAGGCCATGGAGGAAATCAGGAAGAAAGAAAAAATAACCCTTATCATCATAGCCCATCGTCTGGCGACCATAAGAAGCGCCGATCAGATTATTGTAATGGACAAGGGAAGGGTTACGGAGACCGGCAGGCACAAGGATCTGGTAAAGGAAGCGTCCTGGTATGCTGAAATTGTCAGGATGCAGGCCTTGGGTTGAGGTAATGAACCCAAAATTTGCATGTCTGTTTGAGATGTGATATGGGGTTCCCCCCAATACCAAGAAAATCCAGTGGGTATTTGGTGTAGTAACGTTATAGTCGAAATTTTACCCCAGGGCTTGGATACTCCCTGGGGGGGAACGGATCAAACTTTTAGGCGGGCAGAAACAGCGGTTGTCCCTCACTCGAGTCCCGCCCGAAAAAGCTTCGATTCTTATCCTAGGAGACTTTTGAAAAACGTTCGATTTTGTTCAAGGTCAAGGTAGACGAAAATTCCAACCACAGGAATACATTGAGTATTTCGAGGATTGAGATTTGAATCTGACGCTGAGATTGGGCAAAAGAGGGCGTTTTTCAAAGGTCTCCTTGGAAGAGGAGGGCACAAGCGCCCCCTATACCGAAAGAGAACTGCCTATCTAAGAGCTTTATCCGCGACCTTCGCGAAAAGAGAAAGGTGACTATGGTGGTGATCGCTGACCGGCTGTCTACATTCTGGAGGCAGACAAAATCATTGTTGCCGATCAAGGTCGGGTCGTGAAGCAGGGAGCCCATGATCAGCTCGTGCACAATGACGAGTGGTACACAAGGTGTTCCTCGCTTTAAAAAGGCGACAAAAACTGAACAACTCAACACGGAGAGGGGCATGAGGGAAATCTTTTTCAATGGAGTCCGGGTTGCGGATGATACCGACGCTTATGTTATCGCCGAGATCGGGCACAACCATCAGGGAAATGTGGAGACCGCCAAAAGCTTATTCAAATCCGCTAAAGAATGCGGGGCCCATGCGGTGAAACTCCAGAAAAGGAACAACAGAACTCTGTTTACCAAGGCATTGTATGATTCCCCTTACACTGGAGAGAACAGTTATGGAGACACTTACGGCGCTCATCGTGAAGCTTTGGAACTCGGCGAATCCGAGTACCGAGAACTTCAAGCTTATGCGAAAGAACTCGGATTGACAATGTTCGCCACGGCTTTTGACTTCGAGAGCGCCGATTTTTTAGAACGCTTGGACATGCCCATATACAAGATTGCTTCAGGGGATTTGACCAACACACCCTTACTTAAACATATCGCCGCCTTTGGTAAACCAATGATCCTGAGCACTGGCGGTGGCACTATGGACGACATCCAAAAGGCCTGCGACACGGTTATGTCCATCAACCCACAATTATGCATCCTCCAGTGTACGGCTTGCTATCCCGTGGAAGATTATGCGGACATGAACCTGCGGGTCATCTCCACGCTGCGGCGGTCTTTCCCCACCAATGTTATCGGCCTCTCGGATCATGAAAGTGGCATTTCTATGGCCCTGGTGGCTTACACCCTGGGGGCTAGGGTCATTGAAAAGCATTTCACCTTGAATCGTTCCTGGCGTGGCACCGACCATGCTTTTTCCTTGGCTCCCGTTGGATTACGGCGCCTTGTCCGCGATTTGAAAAGGGCCCGCAAGGCGATGGGCGACGGGGTTAAACGTCGGCTTCCCAGGGAGGAAAAGCCCCTTTTCAAGATGAGAAAAAAAATTGTGGCTGCTCGCGACCTTCCAGCTGGCCATGTCCTCACCAGAAACGATGTTGCTCTCAAGTCGCCAGGTGATGGGCTGCCGCCCTTTGAGC
>JAFDEE010000108.1:0-10506 GCA_019310525.1 Deltaproteobacteria bacterium
GCGGGCGTGAAAATGGGCTTACATACCCCTGCGATGTGATTCGGTGACACTCCCCAGGAAGAAGCCGGGGCATCTGTAGCTCCAAATGCCTGGCTCTAAAGGCTGCCGCTCCATCTCCAGACAGGAGTCTGAAGTTTTATACGGCTGAACAAAAAATCCCATTTTTATTTGACTTAGGTCAAGGAAGCCTCAAAGCACTTATGCTATCATAGATCTAAAATCAAGAAAAAAAGGGGAAGCCATCCATATTTTCACCTCCATTAAGGAGAGAATGCGAGCAAAGTCATGAAATGCCCGGGACAAGATAGTCGCTATTGGAAGCCAGATGCCATCTTCGAGGCCCGGTGCCCGAAGTGTGGAGAATCAGTGGAGTTTTTCAAAGATGATACGACGCGGCGGTGCAAGGCCTGCGGTCATCGTTTCCTTAATCCTTCCATGGATTTCGGCTGCGCCGCTTACTGCAAGTATGCGGAGCAGTGCATCGGGAATCTGCCGCCCGAACTGATCGCTCAGAAGGAAGACCTCCTCAAGGACCGGGTGGCCATCGAGGTCAAACGCCATCTCAAGAGAGACTTCAAGACCATCGGCCGCACTACTCGGCGGGCCCGCCATGCGGAAAAAATCGGAAAGGCTGAGGGCGGGAACCTGGCCGTGATCCTCACCGCTGCCTATCTCCTCGGCCTGAAAGAGGAAGATCGCCGGGCCGGGGCTCGATCCGGCACGGCGAGAGAGATCCTGGAAAAACTCGGAGCCCCTGAACCACTCCTCAAGGAGGTATTCAGGATCATCGACCCGGGAGAGAACCATCCGGACACCACGGAGTTCAAGTGCGTCCACGACGCGGACAGGATCACGGAACTCGAAGACAGGCTGAAGGATAATAACCCCCTCAGGACCCAGAACCCCGAGGATTGGATTCAAAAAGAGCTGAAGACGGAAAGCGGCCGCGGGCTGGCCCGTGAAATCCTGCAACAGTGATACTCCCTTGGCAGGAGCAGGGAGACATCTGTCGGCCGCAATACCAGGCTTTCGGGCTGCCGCTACATCTCCTGAGAAGGGTCTGAAGCTTTATGCGGCGGAATAAAGGGAATCACCCCTGATATCCACCCGGACGGCCAATCCCCAGTGGAGGAGACACCATGAAAGTCAAAAGAAAAATCATTGAAATCGACGAGGAACGTTGCGACGGTTGTGGGCTGTGCATACCGGCCTGTGCCGAAGGGGCGATCGAGATTGTCGACGGCAAGGCCCGTGTCGTTTCCGATAAATTTTGCGACGGCCTTGGGGCCTGTCTTGGCGAATGTCCCAATGACGCCCTCAGGATAGTGGAACGGGAGGCCGACGAGTTCGATGAGGAAGCCGTAGAGGCCCATCTCCGTTCCAGGGGAAAAACCACCCCTCCTGAACTTGAAACCCTTGCCTGCGGATGTCCCTCGACCCAGATCAGGACCTTCGCTTCTCCGGGAACCTGTGCGGAGGCCAACGAACCTTCCTCCCTGCCGGATTCCGCCGTGTCCGCCCTCACCCACTGGCCCGTACAAATACGCCTCATCCCACCCACGGCCCCCTTCCTCAAAGGGGCCGACCTCCTGATAACGGCGGACTGCGTCCCGGTGGCCTATCCGGCCTTCCACAGGGACTTTCTCCGGGGGAAGATCGTGATGCTGGGTTGCCCGAAATTCGATGACGTGGAGGACTACCTTGAAAGGTTTACGGAAATCTTCCGCTCGGCGGAGATCAAAAGCGTTACGGTGCTGGAAATGGAAGTCCCTTGCTGCTCCGCCCTCCCCCGGATCGTGGAAAAGGCCATGGAAAAGGCGGGGAAAGAGATTCCTGTAAAAGAAATCATCATCACATCGGAAGGAAAAATCCTGGAGCGAACGTATGAGTAAACTACTATCGACTGAAGCCGATAGCTTTAGGGGCCAAGGGGTCGAGGGTCCAAGTGGCCAAGTGAAAATCATCTTTCCTTAAATCCCGATTTCTCACTCGAACCCTGGACCATTTGAACCCTGACTTATACAAGGGTCCGAGGGGCTCAGGGGTCAAGAGGTCGGGTGAAAAGCATAGAGACATGCCTATCAGCTCTTACAACTTCTTTTGTTCCGAGGCTCCCCTGCCTGGTGTTTTCAACGACTTATCAGCGGGGGACACTTGCCGGCCCCTGACGCGGCTTGCCCGCCGTTGTCTGGCGGGTCTGTCCCCTCCGCATTCTCCCGCTCTGAGAGGGTGAGCTGCGGCTTCTCCCACTGATAAGCCGCGAAAACCACGGCGCCATTCCGCCGGTCACTTCAGAGAGACCTTTGAAAAGGGGCCATCTGCCCTTGCTTGAGCCATCCTTCCAAAGGGAGTAAAGGACCGAAAGCATTAAGCCTTGGTACCCGAATTTCACTGTAATTGGGCGCCTTAAGTTTGAGTGAGAAAGGACTTTTCTCCAGATTTTCTTCGGATCAAGGGCTACATTCAAAGACCGTTGCCCGCATCACCGGAAAAGGGGCATGGAGATCTTTTCGGAAGTGACCTGTTGGGAGGTCTTCGTTATTTCAAGGGGTTAGGGAAGGGGGAAGCCCTGGCTCGCGCTCCTTTAGGAGCGGGAGAACAGGGAGGGGGCAGGTGTCCCCCGTCCCTAACCCCTTGAAATAACCAGACCGGGAGACCGGGAACGAGAAAAAGATCCCCATGCCCCTTTAATGTAATCCTGTGGTTAAAATTTTCGCCTTCCCCTCCGGGGCGTAGGCCTTACGGGCCGGAGGCTTGACCTTGAACAAAATTGAACGTTTTTCAAAGATCTCCGATAACGAACGGCCCGAAGGAGACATTCCCTTCGGGCCGTAGCATATTTTGGTGGAGGAATGTAACGAAATAGGACCTAATTGACCAGCAGGATGGAGAAGTCTTTTGATAGGCTCAAGACTTTTTGTGAAATGCTGCCGAGGAAAAATTCCTTCAATCCAGAGATCCCTCTCCTGCCCATCACGACCGTGTCATATCCCTCACCGGCCTCGTTCACGATGTCACGGGCGATTCCTTTTTTCTTCGTTTCAAGCTTCAGGGTGATGTTGTCCTCCTGGAATCCCGCTCCCAAAAGTACCTTTTTCGCCTTTTCCTGAACAGATTTCAACAGTTCCTTCTTTTTGTCTTCGAGGGCGCAAAACACACCCTGCTCTGCCCTGAAGTAAGGGGTCAACTCAGGGCTGTTCATATCGCAGATGGCCGCGGTATCCGGAAGAACACTGAAAAGCGTGACTTCCTGTTTCGGGGAAAAGGTATCGGCCACGTATTCCACCGCGCGCATGGCGTTTTCCGAATCATCCAGGGCCACCAAAATTCTCCTTCTCATATTTCACCTCCTCCTTGATCTTTTCCAATATATTAATTTTAATCCAAGATCCGGCACTTTCCAAGAACCAAATCACCGGCCCTTTCCGAAGTGGGATGATTTCCCTTTGCCTCTTCGAAGTATTTTCCTATACTGCATAAGAGAAACTCTATGTAGGAGGACCCGGCTGCCCCATGGCGAATAAGCCAAGTGTCAAAGATAGAAAAGGATGGCCCGGAGAAATCTTGGAACCACACTCCCACAAAAGAAAAAGTTCTGATAAGGACCCAAGCACGTGCTCGGAAAGAGCAGGGGCGCCTTATCAATCTCACGAAAAAGACGGAGGGCTTTATCAGGCCTTTGTCGAATCCACTCCCGACGCCGTCATCCTTTACGATCCGGAGGGGAATGTCATCTACGTAAACCCGGCATTTACCCGCACCTTCGGCTGGGCCCTTGAGGAGGTCAAGGGTAAGGCCGTTCCCTTTGTCCCGGAAGCTGAGAAGGATGAGGCGACAGCCATGATCCGGGGAGTCGTTCATGAACAAAAGATTTACAAGGACGTTGAAACCAGGCGGGTTACAAAGGACGGCCGCTTGCTTGATGTGAGCATCAGCGCTTCCCGTCTAGTAGACCCGGCGGGATCCCTTTCAGGGGTCGTTGTCACCCTCAGGGATATTTCTGAGAGGAAGGCTGTTGAGTCCCGCCTCATCCATACCCGGAAGATGGAGGCCGTGGGCACCCTTGCAGGAGGAATCGCCCACGAGTTCAATAACATCCTTCAGGCCATCTCAGGTTATACCCAGATCCTCCTGATGGGGAAAGATCCTAAGGATCCGGAGTACCGGAAACTGGAGACCATCGAAAGGGCTTCCCAAAAGGCCTCCAAGCTGACCAAGCAACTCCTGATCCTGGGTTGCAAGGTCCCCGTGGACCTTAAACAAGTGAATCTGAACGAGTCGATCAAGACCGCATGTGAGGCCCTTGAGCGAAGTCTCCCTGAAAAGACCAGCATCGAACTGAAACTGGACACAGATCTGGAACACATCCAGGCCGATCCGGCCCAGATCGAACAAGTCATACTGAATCTGGGGATCAATGCCGGGGATGCTATGCCCGGAGGAGGGAAAATCGCCTTGGAGACCCGAAATACTTTCCTGGACGAAAATTATTGCAGGTCTCATCCTGGTGCGGTCCCCGGCCGATACGTCCAGCTCACCGTGACGGACAGCGGTTACGGAATGCCCGAAGAAATACAGGAACATATCTTCGAGCCGTTTTTCACGGCAAAGGAGGCTGGAGAAGGCACCGGCCTCGGTCTTGCTGTCGTATACGGAATTGTGAAAAATCACGGCGGGTATATCTGTTGCAGGAGCCTGATGGAAAAGGGATCCGCTTTCGATGTGTTTTTCCCTGTCCAGGGCAACGAAGGAGAAGGCATGAGGCCCGAAGAAGGGACCCCGACTCCGGAAACCGCGGGCAGCAAGGAAACGATTCTTCTGGTGGACGACGAGCCTATTATCCTCGAAGTGGCCCAGGATATGCTCTCCCATTTCGGGTACAGGACCCTTACCGCTTCGAGCGGTGAGCAGGCCATCGAAATCTTTGGGACCCAAGGGAACCACATCGATCTCGTGATCCTCGACCTGAACATGCCGGGGATGGGAGGGACCGAATGCCTGGATAAATTACTGAGTATGGATCCTGGAGTGAAAGTCCTCATGGCGAGCGGCTATTCCACCGATGGAAACGCAAAAAACTGCCTGGAAAAGGGTGCCGTGGGTTATATCGCCAAGCCCTTCAAGTGCGATGATCTCCTCCGCAAACTCCGGGAGGTACTGGATACCACCATGCCCGAGGGGCAAGGTCCCTCCACCTGAATGTTTTCCTTTCCCGGGGGTCCATTCCCAAGCCCTTTTGCGAACCGTTAAATTGACGGAGTGATCAATGCCAAGAGATTTTTACAAGATCTTGGGCGTTCCAAGGGACGCTTCGCCGGACCAAATAAAAAAAGCCTATCGCAGACTCGCCCGAAAATGGCATCCTGACTTCAACCCCGGCAACAAGGAGGCGGAACAAAAATTCAAGGATATCTCGGCGGCCTACGAGTGCCTTAGCAACAAAGAGAAACGGAAGATTTACGACGAATTTGGAGAAGAGGGACTCCAGGCGGGTTTTGATGCGGAAAAGGCCCGGGAATACAAAAAATGGCAGGATTTTCAACGGCAGCAAGCCGGCAGAAGTTATCAGGATTTCGGCCGTTATGAAAATGCGGAAGATATTTTCGGCGACTTGTTCGGTTTTACCGGCGGGCAGGCCGGATTTCGAGCCACCCAGTCATCCCGGGGAAGAGACATCGAACACCACATGACCATCGACCTGATCTCCGCACTGAAGGGTTTTAAAACCGAACTTTCTATGGAAACGTTAAAGCCTTGCCCGACCTGCAATGGGTCGGGCATTGATCCCAAGGCCCCGCTTACGACCTGTCCCGCCTGCGGCGGATCGGGCCGCCTGAACATCGCCGAAGGCCCCATACGATTCACCCAGGCCTGCCCTCAGTGCAGGGGGCACGGGAAGACCGGAAAACCCTGCCCCCGGTGCGGAGGAAGGGGACAGGTCTCCGGCACCGAGAGGATCAAGGTCACCATTCCCCAGGGCGTAAAAGAAGGATCCAAGGTCCGGGTGGCGGGAAAAGGTGAACCCGGACTGAATGGGGGGCCACCTGGAGACCTCTACCTCATCATCCATATCAAGGAACACCCCTTGCTCAGGCGAGAGGGAGACGACCTGTACATGGATATTCCCGTCACGGTGCGGGAGGCGGTGGCAGGAGGTACGATCACCTTACCCACACCGGACGGAGAAGTCCGGCTCAAGGTCCCTCCGGGAAGCCAAAGCGGTCAGCTCTTGAAACTCAGGGGCAAAGGCGCCGCAAATCCCAAGACAAAAAAAAGAGGGGACCTTTTGGTCAAATTGATCGTCAAGGTCCCCCAAAGCAATGCCGGGGAGGTCCTGGAGGCGGCCGAGAAGATGGAAAAGTATTACAAGGAAAACGTGCGGGCCGGTATCCGGTTTTAATCGGCCGCCGAACAAAGATTCATTTGGACGGCTTTTACGGGAGGCGGGCGTCAGGATCCCTTTGCGTAGGTCTCCCGGACCCGCCTGGCCAAGGCTTCAAGGATCGCGTCAAACTGCCTTCTCATTTCGATCATGTCCTGTCGCATCCGGAGGATGATGTCCACCCCTGGGAGATTCACGCCCATGTCCTCCACCAGGATCTTGGCCAGACGAAGCTTTTCCAAGTCCTCCGTGGTAAAGACCTTGCTCCCTGCTTCCTCCCGGGTCACGGGGCATAGGACTTCCTCCTCCTCCAGTTTCTCGATAAAACCTTCTTGCACCTCGAATATCTCAACGACCTCAGAGAGGGTCCAGAATTCTTTCGTCATTTTTCCATGCCCCTCATCTCACGTCTTTTCGGGCCGGGGATCTCCCTCCGTCGATTCCTCCGTCTCGGCCATCATGGCCTTGAGTTCCGAGCCGTCGATCTTCTCTTTTTCAAGCAGGACCTTCGCAGCTTTATCCAGAAGATTTCTTCTCTCCCGGAGGATCTTGAGGGCTGCTTCATACTGCCGGGTGATGATCTCCTTGACTTCCTGGTCGATCAATTCCGCCGTTGCCTCGCTGTATTCTCCCGTTCCCTCAACCGGTACATTCAAGAAGGGCGCCCGTTTCTCGCTGGCAAAATAGACCTGCCCGACCTTGGTGCTCATTCCGTATTCCTTGACCATACTCCGGGCAATCTCAGTGGCTTTAGAGAGATCGTTGTGGGCGCCTGTAGAGATGTCTCCGAAAACGATCTCTTCAGATGCCCTCCCCCCGAGGAGCGTGGAGATTTTATTGAGCAGTTCGCTCCTTTTCATCAGAAAACGATCCTCTGTCGGCACCTGTATGGTGTAACCCAGGGCGGCGATACCACGGGGAATGATGGAAATCTTTTGAACCGGATCCGTTCCAGGAAGGGAAAGGGCCACAATTGCATGCCCCAATTCGTGATATGCCACTATTTCCCTTTCCTTTTCGTTGATCAGCCGGTTCTTCTTCTCAAGTCCCGCCATGACCCTCTCGACCGCCTCTTCGAATTCGGACATCTCCACCTTTTTCTTTCTTCTCCGAACCGCCAAGAGGGCAGCTTCGTTCACAAGGTTCGCCAGGTCCGCCCCCACCATTCCCGGTGTCATCGCTGCGAGCTTTTCCACGTCCAGGTCCTCTGCAGCGGTGATTTTCTTCAGGTGGACCTTCAGGATCTCTTCGCGCCCCTTCTTGTCCGGCCGATCCACAAGGATATGCCGGTCGAAACGGCCTGGCCTGAGAAGTGCGGGATCCAGGATTTCCGGCCGGTTGGTGGCCGCCATCAAGATGACACCCACCTGGGGATCGAATCCGTCCATCTCCACAAGAAGCTGGTTCAGTGTCTGCTCGCGTTCATCGTGTCCCCCCATGGTTCCGACCCCTCGGGCCTTTCCCAGGGCATCCAACTCGTCAATAAAGATAATACACGGCGCTCGTTGCTTGGCCTGGCTGAAGAGATCCCTGACCCGGGCCGCTCCCAGTCCTACAAACATTTCTACGAATTCCGAGCCGCTCATGCTGAAAAAGGGGACCCCACTCTCACCCGCCACGGCCTTGGCCAACAAGGTTTTACCCGTTCCGGGCGGGCCGACCAGGAGGACTCCCCTGGGCATCTTACCACCCAGTTCCGTGAACCGCGCGGGTTCTTTCAGAAACTCGATGACCTCCATCAGCTCCTGTTTCGCCTCATCGACACCCGCCACGTCTTCAAAGGTGACCCCCAGCTCATCCTCCACATAAATCCGGGCCTTGTTTTTTCCGAGGGTCATGAAACCTGCCTGCTGGCCGGTCATCCGTTTTATGAAGAAATACCATATTCCAATGAAGAGAAAGATGGGAAAAACCCAGGAAAACAAATCTCTTAGAAAGGTCGATTCCAATTGGCCCTTGAATTCCACCTTGTAACGATCCAGAAGCTCTGATATCTCGGGATCAACCCGGACCGTCCTGAACAATTCACCCCTTCCCGCAGTTCCATCACCGGTCTTGAGCCGGCCCTGGATCTGGTTCGAGCTGATCGCAACCTCCGAAATCTTGTTTTGTCTGAGGAGGTTCAGGAACTCGCTGTAGGGAATCGTCTTGATGGCCAAGGCGGTATGTAGGTAATTCTGGACCAGCAGCACGACCCAGATACCCAGCAAGACATACCAAATCGAAAATTTGTGATGCTTCTCCATGTCAACTCCTTGAGAATAGGGATGCACCCCAGGGTAATTCCCTCATCCACGGCCCAATAAATACTTTCCAGGGGCCGCCTTATGATTCTCCCGGGATCCTCCCCGTTTCCTTCAGCCCTTGTTTTTTCCTTACTATAATTATTCTTATGGTAAAATCCCCACCCGAACAAGAAAAAACTTGCTCCTATCCCAGAGATTAGAATGGCGAGGGAGGCGTACCTTGCCGCCCGGTCAAAGGGTATGGTATAGGTAGTGTCCATCCATAAATGAGAAAATTTGTGCAAGGTCAAGGAAGGCGAAAATTTTAACCGCAGGAATACATTGAAGTATTTCGAGGATTAAAATTTGAGCCTGACCTGTCTGGGAATGGCAGATAGGTCCGGCACAGGCAGGCGCAGAGATTGCGGAAATTGGCCATTTATGGATGGACACTAGGTAAAGCGTCGCTTGCAGTACTGCTGTCATGAAAGGAGAAAAGTCTGAAATGGAGTGCAACAAGGAAAAAAATCTGGAAAAATGCCCTTGCACTTATGATCCCTGCTCAAAGAAGGGGGTTTGCTGCGAGTGCATCTCCTATCATCTCAGGATGAGGCAGCTTCCTGGATGCTGTTTCTCCAAGGAGGCGGAGGCGACCTACGACCGATCCTTTGAACACTTCGCACGCCTTGTCCAGGCTGGGAAGGTTTAGATCCATAAGAGAGTGCACCAGGCCGCCCTTTGTGCGACAGTTCCAACGGATTCTGCTTTTGTTCCTGAAGGTAAATATTCTTGACCGTTTTACCCTGGGGGACCAAAACCTGCACAGAACCCGGGCAGGGCGGAGACGGGCCTGTATAGCAGCCTCGGTTTCAAGAAAAAACCAGGGGCATATTTCAGGGTGTAAGGATTGTGGACTCAAAAAAACTCACGGACCTTTTTCTGACCCTGGCCCGGGGGAGCTCGGGAGATCCGGAAAGGGCCCAAACTTTTTTATCCATCCTTCAAAGGGCGACCCTTGCTTACCGAGACCGGCTCTTGGACGTCGAAGGGGTTCTCCTGACGGTGAAAGATGTCAGGAAAACGCTGGAATGGCTCCTTCCCGCTCTGGCCACCGGTGAGACCCCCCAAATTGGAAGCAGGATCAGGCAGGGATTATTGGAGGTCTGGCTCAAGGAACTCAAAACGGCCCAAAAGAAGGGGGCATCCCCTGGGAAACTAGAGACCTTTTAACCCTAGTTTCGTCCATCCTCCAAAAAGCTTGACCCGGCGATGACGCATATCACCTCCGGGTCTCAAAAGTTGGATTCCTAAGATTCCAAAAGGCCAAGCTTTTTTGGAGTTAGGTTGAGAGGTTTAACTACGCCGCGTTTTTATCCATCTGTCTTCCCGATGTGCCGTTGTTTTTACAGGGTGATGCCCATTCTTTTTAATGAAATCGAGCTCTTCCCGAAAAAGATGCACGAACACCCGAGAAGCTTATCTGGGACGCCCCACATTATCTTCGCTGAATGTCCGGATCATAGCCGGAAAATCCTGAAGAATAAGAGCATCCGTTGTTAATTACTTAATGCTAAAAACATGCCAAACGGCGGCACCGGCACATTTTTTAGCATTCTCTAGATATTTCAAAAACTTATACAAATCGACCCTGATTCAACATTTCATCCCGGAGGAGAGCGTCAAATCCAGCGCTTTTATACTACAACGGTTTCGTCAAAGGATTGACCCTCTTGAATTTCGGTTGGGAGACGGAGAAGGGGGGGATAGGGCCGGTGGGGAAGATACTTAGTGTCCATCCATAAATGGCCAATTTCCGCAATCTCTGCGCCTGCCTGTGCCGGACCTATCTGCCATTCCAAGGGGCAGGCAGGCACGGCAGACAGGTCAGGCTCAAATTTT
>JAFDEE010000108.1:10525-18091 GCA_019310525.1 Deltaproteobacteria bacterium
CAGACAGGTCAGGCTCAAATTTTAATCCTCGAAATACTTCAATGTATTCCTGCGGTTAAAATTTTCGCCTTCCTTGACCTTGCACAAATTTTCTCATTTATGGATGGACACTACTTAAGGGAGTAATCATGGAAGACCAGGAAAAAGAAAAGAAGGCCCTTCACCAGAGGGGGCCGGAACTCGGGGAGATCTTGCAGTGGAACAGGGAAGCTCTTACCGGAAAGTATCGATCCCAAGTCATGGATCTGCTCGGCCTCACGGAGTTGGAAATCTGGACCATAACGGGGTGCCCGGTTGACCACGGCCTTCTGGAGGCCCTGATCGCAGTCGTGATGGAGGCCTCCCGCCGGGATCTTAAGGAGGAAATCCTCAGCGCTCGTATCCGCCGCCTGGGCCGAGAGGCCATAGCCATTGCACGACTCGTACCCAGCTTGGGCAATCTGCTCGGAGACGGTTGATTTTATCGCGGTTATGGTATAAATCTTGACTGTGGCACCATGGGGCATCCGGTTCCTTTTTCCTTAAATCCCGATTTCTCACTCGAACCCAGGACCCCTTGAATCCTTGAACCCTATTATAAACCTAGATTGAACGTTTCAAATTCCGGCGATACTTCTTTTGCCTTGGTATTAGAGTTGAACCATTGCGAAAGCATTTTTCCCGATTACCCGGGTGGAGGGCCTTAGACTCAGATGAGTTTTGTTTTTCTGCCAAAATTTGAAACCCTCAGCGATTCTCGATTTTACCTGATCTTCGGCTGAAGGCGCAGGTTTCTCCCATTCCCAGATTGGGACATTAATATTATGGCCATTAAAAAGATCGCTTGTTGCGTTGATTTTTCCGACCATGCTGCTCAGGCCTTTGAACAGGCTCTGGAAATCGCGGAAAGATTTCAGGCCAAGCTGTACCTGGTGCACGTACTGCCCCCTGTAGTGAACCCTGTCCTGTCCGATCTGGAGCTGGACTGGCCCACAGAACCGAAAAAATCCCTGATCCTGAAGATTGAAGAAAAGATGGCGCGGGAATACGGGGCCAAGATCAACCCCAAGGTCACATCCCGTATCGTGGTCATGGACGGGCATGTATCATCCGAGATCATAACCTTCCTGGAGGAAAAGGACATCGACCTGGTGATCGTGGGTTCTTACGGGGCTTCGGGAATGGGCCTGGTTGTCTTCGGCAGCGTAGCCAATCGGATCGCCAGAAAGGCTCCTTGTTCGGTCATGATCGTTCGCTAGGTGCCATCTCGAACCGAATCCTGTGTGTCCCCGGTCCGGTATCCACCGACGGTAGCAAAAATCAGCGGTCCCGCGCCATACTCGATATCTACTCGCCGAGATCGGCCTTTTATTTCCCCGAAAGGCCCAGGCCATGCCGGGACCCCGATAAAGACCCGGTTCCCGCATTTCTTGTCTATTTTTCCAATTGAGAATCCGGCCTGAATCAGGCTTCGACATTTCAATTCATACCCTGAACAGCAAGGAGGAATGCCATGAAAATCAATGTGTTAGGTGTTATCGGGGCGGGCCAAATGGGGTCCGGAATTGCACAGGTTGCAGCCGCAAGTGGGCTTTCAGTGGTTATGAGCGATATCAAAGATGAATACCTGGAAAGGGGTTTTACAGCCATTGAGTCCAGTCTCGGACGGATGGTAAAAAAAGGGAAGATTACGGAGGATGAGCAAAAAACCTTTCTGGGCAGGATCGAGGGAACAACCTCCATCTCCGACATGTCGAAGTGCGACTTCGTCGTGGAGGCCGCCACTGAGGACGAGTCCCTGAAATTGAATATTTTCAGCCAATTGGATGAATATTGTCGAAAAGAGGTCGTTCTTTCAAGCAATACATCCTCCATTTCCATCACCAAGATCGCCGGGGCTACCCAGAGGCCGGAGAAGATCATCGGGATGCATTTCATGAATCCCGTCCCCATGATGAAACTCGTGGAAATTATCCGGGGCCTGGCCACCTCGGAAGAGACCTATACCACCACCAGGGACCTGGCCGTTCTCCTGGGGAAAACCCCTGTTCCCGCAAACGATTTCCCGGGTTTTATCGCCAACCGCATTCTCATGCCCATGATCAACGAGGCGGTTTACGCCCTTTACGAGGGCGTCGGTACCGCCAAGGACATCGATGAAATCATGAAACTGGGAATGAACCATCCCATGGGACCCCTGGCCCTGGCGGATCTTATCGGCCTGGATACCTGTCTCGCTATCATGAAGGTGCTCCATTCGGGTTTCGGGGACCCCAAGTACCGCCCCTGCCCCCTCCTCATCAAATATGTGGATGCGGGCTGGTTGGGAAGAAAGGCGGGAAGGGGTTTTTATGAGTATTCATAAGCCAAACCGCAATCATTTTCCCGGCAAAGATCGTCCGGGGGGATCAATTCCTAAAACAACCGCCCGCCTTTTGGGGAGAAATTCCATTTGCCCGCAGGAAAGATTTATGGTATCTTGGGGCAGTCTAATGCCAGGGAGAAAATGCTATGGCCAAAATATTAATCGTTGACGATGAAGAGCACATTCGGTTTCTCTATTCCGAAGAACTGACAGAGGCGGGGTACGAAGTAATCACCGCCGAGAGCGGATACAAGCTGCTCGAAAAAATAGAGAAGGAAAAACCCGACCTGGTTGTGCTCGACATCAAGATGGTGGATTACAACGGGCTTGATCTTCTCCAGGATATTCGGAATAAGTTTTACAACTTACCCGTTGTACTATGTACGGCTTACGACACCTTTAAAGAGGATATGAAGTCCATCGCTGCGGATTTTTACGTGATCAAGTCATTTGACCTGACGGAGCTCAAGAACAAAATCGCCATGGCCCTGGAAGCAGGTCCCACAGCAAAGTAGATTTTTCAAGATTTCTTCCGACTTATGGAGTATACTCCTTCCCGGGTAGGGGAAGGGAATATTGCAGAGTAAACGATCGAAGCCCGCTCATGCGGGCTTTATTACTTGTGATACTTCTCGCCCCTGATGATAGTCAATGCTCTGTAGATCTGCTCAAGGAGGAGAAGGCGAGTCATCTCATGGGTAAAGGTCAACCTCGAAAGAGAGAGAGTCATATTGGATCGTTCCAGGATTTCCCGGGAAAGGCCCAGAGGGCTGCCCGTGATAAAACAAATCGACCCCCGCACTTCCGAGGACAAGCGGTCAAGCCACCGCGCAAGCTCTTCGGAGTCAAAAACCTTTCCACATCGGTCCAGCGCCACTGAATAGTCCGCCGGCCTCACCCTGCGAAGGATTTCTCTCCCCTCCAACTCAAGCACATCCGCCTCAGGCCTGCCCTTCGTGATCCTGACCGGCCTTACTTCGATCCATTCCAGGCGGGCGTAACGCCGTATACGGTCCTGAAACAGGGTCTCCCCTTCCCTGAGAAAGGGGGCCCGGGTTCGATCGACCACAATCATTTTAATCCTGAGCATGGAGGCCATTCTTTGGAGAGGAGAAGAGTTTTTCGGCCAGAAGTCTGACGGCCTTCTCGATCTGGGCTTGGGCCAGCCGGTAATGGTATTGGGTCTTTCCAAAAGGATCGATGATTTCATCTCCTTTCGGACCGAGGACGGCATACTCCAGGAAGAGTTTCGTCTTCCCCGCGGCCCAGGGCCATCTCGATTCGATCATTTGAAGATGCACCGTCTCCATGACGAGAATCAAGTCGGCCCATCTGACGTCCTTCTCGTTTATCAACCTGGCCTCATGGTCTCCGGCCTCGATGTCCTTCTCGCGAAGGTATTCGATCATGACCGGGTCCCCGGGGATACCGGGCCGGGTGTCAAGTCCGGCCGACGCCACGAAAAACCCTTCCATTCCTCGACTTTCCAATTCCCGGCGAAGGAGCCTTTCGGCCAGGAAGCTTCTGCTCACGTTTCCGGTACATACGAAAAGGATGTTCATCCGCTTTCCAAAAACCTCAGGGCCAAAGGCCCCTGAAGTGCCTATCTTTCCTCGAGATCCAGAATGGATGCGATTTCCGCAGCCATTGCCTCCACGAATCGCTTCATGTCGTCCCCCTCAAGGGGTTTTCCCGGTTCAGGGTACCTGTCGATGCCCTCCGGCGTGATGAGCCGGGGAGCATTTTTTAAATCCGCCCGGGGTTTCACGCCGAATTCCGGGGGAAAGGTGTCGTTAAAATACATCTCCTGAAAACCTATGAATTTCAACATATGGGCGGTGGAATCGATAATGCCTACCTCCTCCGGGTGGACCAGGCCTTCTTTGACCGCTTTCATGAAACCGGCCAAAGACTCCCCTCCCTGGGTGCAGGCGATATTGCCGTTGCGGTTTGCCAGAATCATGGCATCCATGATCTCCTGTTCCGTCACCTGGACCACGAATACGCGCTTCTCACCATACCGTCCGTTGTATTCCCTCACGATCTCGATGACCCTGGGCATAGAGACCGGGTTTCCGATCATGGCCGCCTGGGCCACGCTCGGGCTGACGTTTACGGGTTCAAACCGCCTCAGCTCTTCCCTCTCCTCCAGGTAGTAGCGGTACACGGGATCGGCATGTTCCGATTGAACACCGATGATCTTCGGGAGTTCACGAATAATGCCGGCCTTGAAAAACTTCAGGAATCCCCGCATCACGGCCGTGATGTTCCCCGCGTTTCCTATGGGCAGGACGACCACCTTGTCGCCCGTCTCGTAGTCCAGGTCCTGGGCGATTTCAAAGGAAAAAGATTCCTGCCCCAGGATGCGCCAGCCGTTCTTGGAATTCAGGAGTGCCACGTGATAATGCTCAGCAAGGGACTCGACCACCTTCATGCAATCGTCAAAAACGCCCGGTATCTCAAGAACAGTGGCCCCACTGCCCAGGGGCTGGGAGAGTTGCTGGGGGGTCACCTTGCCATGGGGAAGCAAGACCACGGAACGGAGATAGTCCTTCAGGTATGCCCCATAAAGGGCGGCCGATGCCGAGGTGTCACCCGTGGAAGCGCAAATGGCCAGGAGGTTCCGAATTTTTTTTATATCCACGTAATAGTTGATGAAGCTCAGGGCACAGGCCATCCCGCGGTCCTTGAAGGAGGCGCTCGGATTGAGGCCGTCGTTCTTGAAAAAGAAATCCCGGCCCGCCATCTCTTTCATTCGGGTATTGGCCCGAACGAGTGGAGTGTGTCCTTCGCCTAAGTAAACGATCCGATCAAGGGGGATCACTGGAGCGATGAACTCATAATATCTGAAAACCCCCTTGAGGGCCTGGTGGTTCAGCATCTTCCTGTAATCAAAGAGCCGCCGCCAGCGTGATCCACCGAATTCCTCCAAGGTGCCGGAGTTCCGATCCTCGATAAGCAACACACTCCCGCAACCGGGGCAGGTGTAGAGGAGACGGTCGATACCATGTTCCTCCCCGCATCCCAGGCACCTGTAAAACAGATTCCCGTCTGGTTCGGGGATGATATGAGGCCGGATATCCTCAGGAAATTCTTCGATTTTCATGGAGTTCTCCTCTCAAACCCTGAAGTGATTGGATGTCTTATGCCACAAAGAACCTGGGCCGTCAACGAGGGAGAGTCAGGATCATCGATTCGGGGAAACCACGAAAATTCTTGACATGGAAAGTACTTCCTGTTCCTATTACTTGAACCCAAATTATGCGTGAAGGTCTGTCCCGGGGTGCTTGAGGCGCTCTTACTCCGGCGGGTCGTTGGTACTTGATATGAGGAGAGGGACTATCCGTCAATGGTCATTGAACAGGCAAAAGATGTCCTCAAGATCGAGGCCCAGGCCATCCTGGACCTGATCGACCGTGTAGGTCCCGAGTTTGAAAAGGCGGCGGCCATGATCCTTGAATCCAAAGGCCGTGTCATCCTCACCGGCATGGGCAAGTCCGGGTTGGTCGCCCGTAAGATTTCCGCCACCCTGAACAGCACCGGGACACCATCCCTGTTTCTCCACCCGGCGGAGGCCATCCATGGAGACCTTGGCATGGTCACCGCAGATGATATCGTACTCGCCATATCCCACAGCGGACAGACGGTGGAACTCAACGCCATCCTCCCACTTATCCGGAGCATGGGGGCCAAGATTATATCCTTCGTAGGAGACCTCCATTCCCCCCTGGCATCCGCCAGCGACATCGCCATAGACGTGGCCGTCGAACGAGAGGCCTGCCCCATGGGCCTGGCCCCCACAGCCAGCACCACGGCGGCCCTGGCCATGGGAGACGCCTTGGCCGTTGTCCTCATCAATTCCAAGCGCTTCAGCCAGAAGGACTTCAAGAAATTCCACCCGGGTGGAAACCTGGGTGAAAGGCTCGCCGTCAAGGTGAGGGAAGTCATGTTCACCGACGATCACATCCCCAGAGTTTCCATGGACACTACGGTCCGGGAAGCCCTCCGGGAAATTGACGACAAGGGCATAGGCGCCACCCTGGTGGTGGACGGAGAGGACAAGCTGAAGGGGATTATCACCGACGGAGATCTCAGGAGGGCCTTGCTCAAGAATGAACGGATCCAGGATCTCCGGGTGGAGGAAGTCATGTCACCGTCTCCCCGGACCATTGAAGAGGATCAAACGGCCGCGGAGGCCCTGGGGATTATGGAGCTATACGGGATTACCCACCTATGCATTGTGGACCGGCGCAACCGACTGAAAGGAGTGGTTCACTTGCATGATCTGCTCGGGAGAGAGGAATTCAGACTCAATGGAGCCCTTAACATTGCCGCGGGGACTCATCCTTAATCTCATCACCCCCTTTGACAGGGAAGGAAGGATTGACGGCCGGGGACTTGGCCGCCTCCTCGACAGGACTCTTCCTTACGTCCAGGGGGTGTTCATCGCCAGTCCCTTTATCGGGGAAGGGCGTTACATGGATCCCGGTCTCAGGGAAGAACTCCTGGCAAAGGTGCTGGTGGTGGTCCGGAGCAAGGTCCCGGTCCTGGCCTGGATCACCCAGGCGGAAGAAAAGGGCACGCTGGAAACGCTCCGGGGATTCGAAAAACAGCTCGTTTCCCGAAGATACGATGGACACGTCTACTGGGTCGATGCTCCCCTTTATTACCACAGCAACAGGGGCCTGCCCGATCATTACAGGGAACTGGTCTCCCACGCAAAAAGGCCTTTCATCCTGCTGAACGATCCGGCACTGCCACAGGAACTGGGAAAACCCCTCAAGAGAAACAACATCCGAACCGCTATCCTGAAGGAACTGGGCAATATTCCGGAGATTAAAGGGCTGATCTTTTTGGGCTCCCTGGACCGGGCCAATAATTACCAAAGGGCCGTAAAGGGCAGGACTGATTTCCGATTCTACGACGGGGACGAGGTCCGATTTCTGAGTTATCCAAGCCGAAGCGGCATCATTTCGGCCGGTGCCAACCTGGCTCCACGGGCATGGCGAAGGATTACCTTCTCCTCCCTCAACCTGATCGAAAGTGACCGCACCTACCCTGATCAACTCGGCCAGATCTGGGAAATGGGAGATTACCTCCGCTCCCTCCTGGATCTCTATGAGGACAGGCCCGTGCCTATGATCAAGCGTATCTTGAGGGATATGGGCATCATAGAGACGGCCGCAGGCACTCCTCCAGGGGAACAGGACCTTGGGGACGCC
>JAFDEE010000109.1 GCA_019310525.1 Deltaproteobacteria bacterium
TGGTTAAAATTTTCGCCTTCCTTGACCTTGAACAAAATTGAACGTTTTTCAAAGGTCTCGCTCTAAGAAGAGCGGGAGCTGCGGCTTCCCCCACTGATAATCCCGCCGGTCACTCCAGAAAAGGGGCCATCGGCCCTTGCTCAAACCATTCCGAACTGAAATGGTGTCGATATCGCCCCTTGACGCCCTTCTCATGTGACCTGTAACATGTCGGATCCAGAAAGGAGATCCTAATGATCAGAAGTTTGAACGGAAAGACCCCCCGAATAGCGGAGACGGCCTTTGTGAGCGAGGCAGCTTACGTGGTGGGGGACGTGGAAATTGGAGATGGCTCTAATGTATGGCCAGGGGCGGTCATCAGAGCGGACTTAGGGAGTATCACCATCGGAAGAGAGACCACGGTGGAAGACAACTGCGTGATCCATGCCGGATCACCTACTCCGGGTCTGGGCGACGTGGTCATCGGGGACCGGGTGATTATCGGACACGGAGCGGTCCTCAATTGCCGACGAATCGGAAACAACGTCCTTATCGGTATGGGTGCCACCGTGCTCCATAACGTGGAAATCGGTAATCGTTGCCTGGTGGCGGGAGGATGCCTGGTCAAACAGGGAATGATTGTTCCCGACAATTCCTTCTTAGCGGGTGTGCCGGGAAAAATACTGGGGAAACCCACCAAGGAACAGCTCTGGTGGGTAGAGGAAGGGTTCAAGGAATACGTGGAATTGACGAAACAATACAAGGCCCAAGGACTTTAGGACCGGGGTAGACCCCCTGGAGATTATGATCCATTCTTTCAAAGCAGAGGGTGAAGTTCGATTTTGTGGATTACTGCAACCCGACCGGCTGCGGGGATCTAGCCTCAGGAGGCACCCATGAAAACCAAGGTGTCTCCCTCTTTTAACTCCGCGTTCATGCGGTCTTCCACGAGATAGTTCCGATCATTCAAGACGACCCTGATCTCCATATCCACATCTCCCCTGCTGTCCAGGAGGGCCTTTTTCATGGCCATTCCATACTTCCGGACCAGACTTTGTACCAAATCCCTCAAAGTCTTTCCGGGGAATTCGAACAAAAGTTCTTTTTTTCTGCCAAGGGTCTTGTACAAAATGGGCATACCGTTGAACTTTACATGGATCCTCATGTTTCTTTTTCGCCTCCCCAAAAAATCTGACCAAAAATCCTGCATGATTTTTTCGCAAATTTTGTGCCATGGTCCATGCCATGGATTCAAGGCTTTTTCGCTAAGTATTCCAACATTTCTTTTCCTTGCCGGAAGGTGCTGGAAGGGTCGATCCTCACCGATTTGCAATGTCCTGGTAACTATTCATTGCAACCCTGCACATCTAATGGGCCCTTTTTCTGCCATCCCTGGAATTTTAGTAAACTACTACCGAATAAAGCCGAAGGCTTTAGGGGCCAAGGGGTCAAGTGAAATGCATTGTGGCCGGCTTATTCGCTCCTTAAACTATCACTCGAACCCTGGACCCCTTGAATCCTTTAACCCTACTCAAAAAAATGATTCAATTAAAATCTTCGCCTGAAGGCCCAAGGTTCTTCCCATTCTCGGATTGGGACATTAATGGAGAGCAAATGAAAATTGGATTCGTTCAATTGGCCCCAGTCCTCGGGGATCCGGATGCCACGATACAGAAGATCGATCGCCTGATCCAAGACAAAACGGCCGATCTCCTGGTGTTACCCGAGTTGTGCAATTCCGGGTACAATTTTCGGGATGCAACCCAGGCCCGGGAGTGGGCCGAGGAGATTGAGCACAGCGGCTTCATCCGATTCCTGGAAGCCAAATGCAGTGAACTCGATCTCCATATCGTCTCCGGTTTTAACGAAATGGCCGGCGATCACCTTTACAACACAGCCGTCCTCGTGGGCCCGGAGGGACTGCAGGGAAAATACAGGAAGATCCATCTTTTCATGAAAGAAAAAGACTACTTCCATCCGGGCGACCGGGAACCGGCTGTCTTCGATCTGGGAGAGTGCAAGGTAGGATGCCTCGTCTGTTTCGATTGGATCTTCCCCGAGGTCTGGAGAATCCTGGCCCTGAAAGGAGCGGATATCATCTGCCATCCTTCCAATCTTGTGCTCCCCGGCCTGGCCCAAAGCGCCGTGCCCATTCATGCTCTGAGCAACCGGATCTTTGTAGTAACGGCCAACCGGACCGGCAAAGAGGGAGACCTCGCCTTCACAGGGCTTTCCACGATTGCGGACCCCCGGGGGAACATTCTCCTCCAGGCCTCCAGGGACAAGGAGGAGGTCGGAGTCGTGGAGATCGATCCTTCCCTTTCCCGTAACAAGTGGGTAACCCCCCGAAACCACATATTTGAAGACCGGAGGCCGGAACTTTACAGGTATCTGGTGAACTCTCCGCCCGATAGCCCAGGGGCTAAAGGCCGTTTGAAATCGAAAGGGAAAGAAAAAGAAGGAAACCGATGACCTACCCTAAGAATGGAAAGTCCGAATCAAATGCGATGAAAAATGAAAAATAAAATGGATGGCCACTAAAACTACATATCTTCTTCTATGACAGGCTCGGGAAGTTGGGGCCCACTGAGGGGACTCTCCATCGCTTCGAAGGAATCTTCACTCGCCGCGGCCTCTGATTTCACCTTGCCTTCTACGAGCATCATGAGGTCGTTGACAAAGCTCTTCATTTCCCTGGCCTGGGCATTCATCTGGGCCGCAGCACTGGCGGATTGCTCCGCGTGGGCCGCGTTTTGCTGAACGACCTGGTCCATCTCCGTAACGGCGCTGTTGACCTGGCTGATTCCCTGGGACTGCTCCGTGGATGCCGCAGCGATTTCTTCCACCAACTGGTGCACCCTTCCCGTAATCACGATATTTTCCTGGAAGGCCTCCTTGGTGGCGACGGTGAGTTCACTCCCGGCCCTCACAGCCTTGATGGTGTCTCCGATCAGGGTGGCGGTGTTTCTTGCCGATTCCGCGGCCCTCATAGCCAGATTACGAACTTCATCAGCCACCACGGCGAACCCGGCGCCTGCCTCGCCCGCCCTGGCAGCCTCAACAGCAGCATTCAGGGCAAGGAGATTGGTCTGGAAAGCGATCTC
This sequence comes from Deltaproteobacteria bacterium, assembly GCA_019310525.1. Taxonomy (NCBI): domain Bacteria; kingdom Pseudomonadati; phylum Myxococcota; class Myxococcia; species Deltaproteobacteria bacterium. The sequence continues at coordinate 3,084 of JAFDEE010000109.1, forward strand.
GTCAATGGTCTTGATGATCTTTCCGGTCTCTTCGCTGGATTTGGTGATGTTCTCTATGGCCTTTTCCATCTCCAGCATGTGATTTTCGACCTTTTCGACGATTTCCTTGGCCTCGTTCATCATGTTCTTGGCCTGAGCGGCGTTATCGGCATTGCTCTTGGTCATAGAGGCCATTTCCTCCAGGGCTGAGGACGTCTCTTCCAGTGAAGCCGCCTGCTGAGAAGCTCCTTCAGCCAGGGCCTGGCTGGCCGAGGCGACCTGCTCCGTGGCATCGAAAACCTGCTCCGCTCCGTAATTGACCCCCTCGATCACTGCATTGATTCTGCGTACGATCTTTTTAGTGGAAATAAACGCATAAACAGTACCGAACAGGATGGCCGCCAGGATAGACCAGAAAATCATCCTCGACGAAAAGCGGGATTGGTCCTTCAGGATCTGCACGCTCCTTTTCCCAAAATCAGCACAAACCTCGTCCAGGTTCTCCTTAAGGCGGTTCATACCGGTAATGTATTGCTGCTGATCCATAACCCGGGCCTTGAATTGGTCCACCTTGGAATCGTACTCATGTCCCATGGCCGCGATTTTCTTGGCAATCGGTGTCAATTGATCACTGTTGCTTACCTTATCAGCCCACTCCTTGACAGCCTTCCAGAACTTCTTCCGGCTTTCCTCCACCCGGGCCCAATTCTCACTCGTGCTCTTGTTCAAATAAGTCTGGACGACACTGACCAGGACTTTCCAATTGAGGTCCATTCCTTCAACCCAGAGGCTCCCTTCGTGGATCTTGGCCAGAACCGGATCATAAATGGCTCCTATCTCCACCACCAATTGGCATTTAACCTCCCTGGCCTTGGCATATTGCCGGAGAAGAGCGCCGTAACGCGCCACATCTTTTTCCGACTTCTCAAGCCTTTCCCTTCCACTGGCATCGATGGTGGGATGCTTCCCGATCTCCTGAAGCTTGACAGCGACCTCCCCCAATCGGGCCTGGACTCCTTTGAAAGATCTGGTTTCCAGTTCCTTATCCCCTTGGGAAATAGCCAGGAAATACTGATCAGTCTGTCCCTTGAGGGATGAGACCGTCTGTTGCAGTTCATTGATCTCCCGGTAGAATTCCGTAACCTTGGAGACCTTGCCAAGCCCCATGTACCCAGCAAGCCCTACAACGGTCGCCAAGGCCAGCATGATGGCTATTCCTGTGCCGATCCTCCTCCCAAGCGTCATTGTGAATGACATAACCCTTCCTCCTGACATAGAAAAATTCCCAAGCGGATACCTATATCCAACTTACCTATCGACCTTATTCCAAAAAACTTGACTGAATTTTTTGGTCAAATTAACTTTTTTTAATTTATATTGTCATTATCCAGACATTTAACAGGTTGTTGACAGACATTGTGAGCCTTAGCCATGGACGTCGGAGCGCCTGCCCGCCGGCTGTCTGGCGGGACCTTAGCCTGGACGGAAAAGAGAGCGTTTTTCAAAGGTCTCACGGGGAATGATGCGGAATGCGATTGCAAGTAGGGCTCAAACAAGATAAATAAGGCATCATGCGGGTGATTTCGTATCCCGGAGTTATGGACAATAACGATGCGTATCAGCCTCATTGGAATGGCAGGCACCGGAAAATCTTACTGGAGCGAGCGTTTAATGGAGATGGGTTTTCGCCGTATCTGGTGTGACCGGCTGATTGAGGAAAAACTTGCCCCTCAACTCACGGGGAGTGATGGATCGATCCTGACGCCGGGGGAATGGATGGGATTCCCTTACGAGCCGGCTTACCATGAACGAGAGGCCCTTTATCTCGCCCGGGAGCGAGAGGTCCTGGCCGAAATCCTTGACCTCATTGAGACCCAACGTTTAGGGGTTGATCGGGATATCGTAGTTGATACAGGGGGCAGCATCATCTATGTCGGAGAGGATTTGCTACATCGGCTTTCCCGGCTTACCACCATTGTTTATCTTTCCATCCCCGAGGAAGAACTGGAACCTCTCCTTCAGGCCTACCTCAGCAAGCCCCATCCCATGCTGTGGCAGGGCTGGTTTTCCATGAACCCGGGAGAGACCCGCCGGGAAGCCCTGGCCCGGAGTTATCGGACCCTGTTCGCGGCGAGGAAAAAGCAGTACGAAAAGCTCGCCCAAATTACGATCGATTCCTGCCTTATCCGGCGGGAAGGGTTCGGCCCCGTTGAATTTCTGAATAAGCTTGCCAGCCGGATGAGCGACTCTCCACGGCTTGAAAACTGAATTGATTTTCGACATCTTAAATCACGAAAGGGGAGCATATGAAATCATACCCTCGTGAAGACATCCTTCTCGTTGCCCTGGGCGGCAATGCCTTAATCCGGAAAGGGGAGAGGGGAACCATCGAAGAGCAATTCAGGAACCTAAGGGTACCCATCAGCCAAATTGCACGACTTTCCAGGCGATTTCGAACCATCATCACCCATGGGAACGGCCCCCAGGTCGGCAATCTTCTGCTGCAGCAGGAATGCTGCAAAGAAGTCCCTCAGCTTCCCCTCGAAATCCTGGTTTCCCAGACCCAGGGGCAGATCGGCTATATGATTGAATCCACCCTGGACAGCGAACTCATGAAGATGGGAATTCATACCGAACAACCTCTGGTGAGCCTGATCAGTTACGTGGTGGTGGATGAGAAAGATCCGGCCTTCCAGACGCCTTCAAAGCCAATCGGTCCGGTATTTGACGAGGAGATCATCTCCACACTTCCTTTTCCGACAATGAAAACCCCCAAAGGATATCGTCGTGTGGTGGCTTCTCCGAGACCCATAACTATCGTGGAGAAAAGGGAGATCAGGAAACTCATCGAGATGGGATTTATCGTCATCTGCTGCGGTGGTGGAGGCATCCCGGTTGTCCGGGAAGGAAGAGCCTTTTCAGGAGTCGACGCCGTGATCGACAAAGATCTGGCCAGTGCAACACTGGCCGAGGAAGTCGGTGTCGGCACCTTCGTCATAGCCACTGATGTGGAGGGTATCGCTCTCAATTACGGGAGCCCCCAAGAACGCTTCCTAAAAACCCTAAACCTTGAGGAGGCGGCCCGTTACTTGCGGGAAGGGCATTTCCCGCCGGGCTCCATGGGGCCGAAGGTTGAAGCGGCCGTCCAATTCATCGCCCAAGGCGGTAAGCGGGCCGTTATCACCTCTGTTGAAAAAATCGAGGCGGCCGTAGAAGGTGTTGCAGGGACCGAAATAATCCCATAACCCGGATGCCGGCAAGAGACATCTATGCACCCTTCTTTTTTCGAGCGAAAAATTCCGACATTCTTCGGAAGGGATTATCTGTCCTTCTAGGCTGGCTGAGGGTCCAGGTGGAAGCCTGTACCATCCTGCGGCCCCTGTAGTCGTTCGGGGAAACGTCTCAAATCCAAGGACCCTTAAAAAGGATTTTTTATGGACGGGAAAGCTTCTTACCAGGAACTGGAAAACAGGATCAAGGAGCTTGAGCGGGAGGCCTCCAGGCGCAGAGAGGCCGAAGCCGCCCTTCAGAGAAGCAAGGAGCGCCTGAGGAGCATTTTTGAGGCCACTCCCGATCCCCTTGTGGTTTACGACGAACAGGGACACCCGGAGTATCTCAATCCTGCCTTCACACGGGTATTCGGATGGACTATCGAGGAGCTGAAAGGCAGGCGGATCCCCTTCGTTCCCGAGGACCAGACTGCGATTACGGAAGAGAAGATACGAAATCTCTACAAAAGCGGAGAACCGGTACGCTTCGAAACCCGGAGATTCACAAAAGATGGCCGGACCCTTGATATCCTGATCAGCGCTGCAGCCATCAAAGACGAGAAGGGGACATCCAGGGGTATGGTCGTTAATCTTACGGACCTGACCGAGCGAAAGCGTTTGGAGCACCGCCTTCAGCAGGCCCAAAAGAGAGAGGCCATCGGGACCCTGGCCGGAGGAATCGCTCATGACTTCAACAATATCCTGGGAATCATCATAGGAAACACGGAACTCGCTATGATGGATATCCCGGCGTTGAGCCCTGCCCGGCAGGGCCTGGAGGAGATACGGAAGGCGTGTATCAGGGCCAGGGACCTCGTCAAGCAGATCCTCACCTTCAGCCGTCCCAGCAGCCAATATCTCAGCCCTATCCATATCACCCCTGTTATCAAGGAAACCCTTAAGATGATCCGCTCCTCCATCCCGACCACGATCGAGATCCGGCAGAGGATCGCCTGCAAGTCCGATATCATTAGGGCCAATCCTGTCCAGGTAAGCCAGATCCTGATCAATCTTTGCACCAATGCCGCCCAGGCCATGCAGGAAAAAGGAGGAGTGCTGGAGGTCATCGTCGGAAACGAGCGTCTCGATGAAGACAAAGCCACCCACTATAATCACTTGGATCCAGGGGAATACCTGAGTCTTACGGTGAGGGATACCGGACACGGCATAGAACCCCAACACTTGAAAAAAATCTTTGATCCCTACTTCACTACTCGGGGCCTGGGGGAAGGCTCTGGTATGGGGCTCGCGGTCGTTCACGGAATCGTGAGGAGTTACGGTGGCGAAATCTCAGTCAAAAGCACTCCGGGAAAAGGTTCCACCTTCAAGATCCTCATCCCCCTTGCACCGGAAAAGGCTCCCTCGGAAACCGTGACTGAAGGACCCTCCTTGATGCCCCGCGGTTCCGAAAAGATTCTCCTGGTAGACGATGAACAGGCGCTGATCGATGTCGTAAAGCCCATGCTGGAACATCTCGGCTACCAGGTGACGACAAAGATGAGCGGCGCCGCTGCCCTCGAAATATTCCGGGGCGATCCATTGGAATTCGACCTGGTGATCACGGACCAAACCATGCCAGGAAAAACAGGAGTCCAACTGACACGGGAACTCTTACAACTCCGGAAAGATATCCCCGTCATCCTCTGTACGGGCTTCAGTGAATCGGTCAGTCGGGAGAAGGCGAAGGAAGTCGGTATCCGGGCCTTCCTGATGAAACCCGTTTCCATGGGGGAATTGGCCCAGACCATTCGAAGGGTCTTGGAAGGCAGGAAAAAGGGGTCCTGAAGAAGCCCCCCATAATTACAAGATCTCACCCTAATTCTGCCATTGATCGGTCTTCTTTTTTCTGCCCTCAAGACCGAAACTCACCCTGAAAGGAGAAACGCTATGAAGAAGGAGATAATTCACACGGATCGGGCCCCTGCAGCTGTCGGTCCCTATTCCCAGGCCGTGAGGGCCGGGAACTTGTTATTCGTTTCCGGTCAAATCCCCCTGGATCCTGAAACAGGGGAAATGGTGGATGGAGACATCCGCGAACAAACACGCCAGGCCCTTGAGAACCTTCGGGCCGTCCTCGATGCCGGGGGCTCGGGCCTGGACAGGGTAATCAAAAGTACGGTGTTCATCCTCCGGATGGAGGAATTTTCCCTGGTCAACGAGGTCTACGGGGAGTTTTTTCCAGTGGATCCTCCGGCAAGGGCCTGTATCGAAGTCTCAGCCCTCCCCAAAGGGGCCCGGGTGGAAGTGGAGGCAGTCGCCCTCTGTTCAGACTGATTTTTCAACCCAAATTACGCGTGAATGCTTGCCCGCCGGAATTATGGCGGGAACATTGGCTTAGATCGAAGGGGCATGGAGATCTTTTCTTCGTTCCCGGTCTCCCGGTATCCTTCAAAGGTCTAGGTTCGACCGGGTTACACCTAAATGTCTTTGTGAAGGCGGATAGTGCGAGCAAGGGCCGATGGCCCCTTTTCTGAAGTGACCGGCGGGATTATCAGTGGGGGAAGCCGCAGCTCCCGCTCTTCTTAGAGCGAGACCTTTGAAAAACGTTCAATTTTGTTCAAGGTCAAGGAAGGCGAAAATTTTAACCA
>JAFDEE010000110.1 GCA_019310525.1 Deltaproteobacteria bacterium
GCAGGGGGCGCTTCGCGCGCAGGGTCTCCGCCGGGGTGAAGGTGCTGCTCATGGTGTCCCTCCCAAAGGAAGCCAGTTCTGGATTTCTGTCCAAAACTCATTTCGAGAGCCTTTCTCTGTTTTGCCGTGCGCCTTGTGAAAAGCCCGCCATTCTTTGATCTCCGCCGTGCCCCAGCCCACGGTACGCTTGGCGGAGATGCCATAGGTGGTGAGCAGGGCTTCGATGGCTTCGAGCAGTCTAGGAAGCACGTCCTCGGGTTTGGCCTTCGGCTTCATCCCCGGCCAGGAGGCGTATAGGAGGGAGAATGTGCCCGTTGCGCCTTCGATGTGTTCCTCGCTTCTGTCTGGATTCCTCTTCACTCTCCGACCCGGTACCACTTCGTAGTAGATGGGCTGGGTGCCGGCTCGGCAGGCCCGGCTGTGGGGGTTGATGACCTCAAAGCCGATCCGGTCGAACCAGGTGGGATAGAAGACCAGCGTGCCTTGGTGGAAATTCTTCTCTTCGCCCTTTTCGTTGCCGAAAAGATGTAATTCCCAGGCTCGCGCTTGCTTTCGTTTTTCCTCATCCTCTTCTTTTTCCGGCCCTATCAATCTCATGTGCATTTGAAAGGCCAAGCGCAGCATGCCCTTCCAGGAGGAAGCTGCCATGAAGGGCACGCCGAAGACCCGGTCCTTGCGAACGGGGTTGTCAATCACATGGAAAACCCGGTCGTCTTTGGAATACCATGGGGTGAGGAGTTCAAACTCCACCTCCAGGCCGAGCCAATGGGGGGAAGAGAGGGAAGAAAAATCTGGAACAGTATGTTGAATTGCTTGCGGTATCTGAAAATTTTTTGCTTCCCTTATGTAGCGCTTTCTGGCACCCTCCCTGTTCCCTGTAAAAAAGCGCACAGAGACCTCATCCACGAAGCCGCCTGCGAGCCCTTCCGGAAGCGTAGAGGACTCATGTAGATTTTGATTTTCAGCAATATAAACAAAATAATTCCACGTCATGCGCCTCCCTCCTGTTGGAACAGTCGTTCCAGGATTTGCTCACCTTTTAGAAATTCTCTCTCTGGGTCGCCGCTCTGCCACACTAGATCTGATTGCCTTTTATTTCCGTTACCATCTCTCAGAACCTGTATCTTTTCCAAAATTCGCGAAAATTCTTCATCACGCCGTGCAAATCCGAAGGTTCGGCGGGCTTCTTCAGGCTCCTTGAAACTGAAAACCTTCTTGCTCTCGGGACCTCGTCGCTGATTAGGCCGTCTTCCGGCAAGCCAAGAATCGTCTCGAGAAGATCGGCTCTTAGGCTCTGGACGGCCGATAACAAAGTTAAAAGAACTGGTGTTTGGATCTTTTCTTTCCAAATACCGTCCCTTCACGCACCAGAAGTTTTGAAGGGATGCCCAGGCAAAGGCGCTGTCATCAACATTTTTACGCCATTGAGGATTGCCCACATATACCTTAAGGTCAGCGAGACTTTTTTTGTAGCGCCAGCCATCTTGGGATGATATGTATTGGATCAGCCCTAAGTCCTGATGGTGCCGTTTCCCTGCCCATACTTCCTTTTGTTGAGACTGATTGCCTCGCAAGATTTGAACGATTGTAGGCGCGCCATGAGGCAAAGAAGCGCATACTTTTCTAAGTCCCTCAACATTCCTTACATCCTCGCCATTGACGCTTTTAATAATGTCTCCCTGCTGCAACGGTAGCCCTCTTCTCCTTCGTCTAACCGTCACTCCATGGTCTGTTCTGTCCTCCAGGTCTAATTCACCCAAATCGGCAATACCCCACTCCTCCGACGGCTTGAAGACGGTCCTCCCACCGAGGGCGCCGTACTCGGCGATCAAGCGCAGGGTGGCATCCAGCAGGCACCATTCCTCGTCCCGAACCGGGCGCAGGGGGATGAAGCACAAAATAAATGTCTGGTTGGCATCTATCTGGTCCTGAATGACCTGACGCTGGTCGTCCAAAACCATCAACCGGAACTTGCGCGTCCACCCAGTGCAGCCGAAGAGTTCGCACACGACGCAGTGGTGGCCTGGGTCTGTGGGCTTTTTTCGTGAATCCTGTGGACAGCGGACTTCTTTGGCGGTCGGATCGCAGGCCTTGCCGCCCAGACCCCGCACCAGCACCTCGTACCACCAGCGCAGCGAACCGATGAGACCGGTCTCGTGCAGGCGGTCGCACGTTTGGCTCGCCCCGCCGGTCCAGAGCGGAGTCAATGTCCTTATTCTTATGTCCATAAGGTCAATTCTCCTTTTGGGTTCCCGTGGACGTTTTCTTGGCCCCACCACCGTGCGCTGACGCCCGCTGATCGGCCATCCTGACCACGCGCGCCAGGAGCAGATAGGGCAGTAATTCGGCATCCCTCCTGGGCCGGATCAGCCGCCGGAACAATTCCCCTTCCTGAATCTCCCAGCTTATCCCTTCCACATCCACATCCCCCAGCGCTTCCCGGAGGGCTTTCCTGGCCCGGGCTGAGAGAGTAGGGGATGTTGAGAAAATTGCCCAGTGTCTGGTCGATGGTGGTAAAGACCAGGTTGCCCTCTAGGCGGGGGTCCTCGGGGCGGCCGCCGGTCTGGACCGTCACATGCATGGGGCGGGTGAGGCCGAAATGGCGCCTCCGGCCCGTGTATTCCTCCCAGAACTGGTTGGCCAATACCCGGAGCGGCACGGAATAGAGACATTTTCGGGGAAAATCTTCGCGGTGCTCCCAGGCCCGGAGGAAAGGATAGAGGGCGGCGCGGGTCTTTCCGGAACCAGTTGGTGCCTGCAGAATCACGGACCTGCCGGATAAGATCAGATCGCAAACCTTCTCTTGAAATGGATACAATTGCATTCGAATAACGTCGATAAAACTATCTTACCTTCAAGATTCAAATATTGAGCAACCCCTTTATCTTGGTCCAGGTACCTCAAATGAGATTTATTCTGACGGCGTCGTCAAAAGCATAAAAAAGAAGTGCTTCCACACCGTCTGAAAGAAGTTAAGATGGTAAAACCATCACCTCCTTATTGTAAGTCAGTTCAAATATGGAATTTTTTTATCAAAGATTTTCTTGATAATAGAAGTAAACCAGCACAAAAAATTTTAGCCCATAGGCATTTCAAACGGAGTGAGCCACTTTTTTGTCTCTGTAATATCTGCCTGTTCTTTGATCAGAGTGGTTCGAATATCTTCCAGATCTCTGGGTCTGCGTGTGGTAACCGTCTAGCCAGCCCATCTTTTATTTTTTCCTGGCCGGTGTAGGATAGACTATATTGGAGAGAATCCGGCCCTTGATGCTCTTTGACATTAGAAGAATATCGGCAGAAAGACAAGTCCTTGCGTTATCCAATCAGCCCATATTCATTTTTGGGCGGAGGCTGCCAGTGGTCCGGGAGCAGGTTATCGAACATCAATTGATTGGGATCCATTTTCTCTGACCGCCGGCCATAGACCCACCTGAGTAATTGGTCCACCTGGTGCTGGAGCATTTTTATGTTAAGCAGGGAAGAATGGAGTTTCCTGGTGAGTTCTTCTACCTGGATGTGTTGTTGTTCGATGACCTTATCGGCCTCTGTAAGCGATGCAACCATAAATATTTACATAGCATAAAATGATAGATATGTCAACAAGTTATTCCATAAAAACGTACCTCCTGCTCACTTTTTTCGGGACGACTCCTTCGAGCAGCATCTCGCTTGAATTCTTCAGTGTATTTTTGACGGTTTTTCCCTGTACTCATTGGACACCTCCTTTATTCTTTGTCGCTCTTATCATGGTGTCCGTTTTAATTAAACCACTTCAACCTAATCTATGATGATACTGCTCCCAATGGACTAATTGTGTGGCTTGATTATTCTGCCACCAGGACCACTTGGAACGAGCAAAAAACCTGGGCTGAAAACATTGGTTCTTCGCTGGTCGTTACGTTATTCCCGGGTTTTACTACGAGTATAGACTGGACAACAGGCTGGCGGTTGCCGCTTACATCAGATGGGACCCTGAAATGGGGTTATGAAGGAGATCCTGACGAGGATGGAGTCTACTCATATACATATGGCTATAACCTCGCCAACGGAGAGATGGGACATCTATTTTACACTGAATTGGGAAACAAAGGATATTACGATACAGATGGGTCCAAGAATCCAAATCCAGGGTCATCTGACTATTTTCTCCAAAACAAGGGCCCTTTTGAGAATCTGAAACCTGCCTCATATTGGTCAGGCGTAAAGTGTTCATATTTTGCCGGTCGAGCCTGGTATCTGTGCATGCAGTGGGGAGACAAGAATTCACAAGTATACTCCGTTGAGTACTCAGGGCTAGCTGTCCATCCTGGGACCATATCAGCAGCAGCAGTCCCCGAACCAGGTACTATCTTGCTTCTGGGTACAGGTTTGATCGGACTGGGAGTTATGCGAAAGAAACGACCTAATCTGTAACTGATAGAAATGATGCTAGGTTAGTGCCCATCCATAAATGGCCCTTTTCCTCAATCTCTGCTTCAGGCTCAGATTTTAATCCTCGAAATACTTCAATGTATGGATGCCTGTCCCGCTTAGTATCCCAAGCGGGGCGGTTAAAATCTTCGCCTTTCTTGACCTTGAACAAAATTGCCTGTTTATGGATGGGCACTAGGTTAACCGACGCCCTGCTCGAGGGGGCCGAAGGGGCGGACTGTATCGTCACGGTGTGCCCCATGTGTCGGATGAACCTTGAAGCTTATCAGGATACCCTGTCCCGGCAACGGGGAAGAGACCTGCACCTCTCTCCATCCTTTACCTGCCTCAGCTCATGGGCCTTGCCTTCGGACTCCCGGAGGAGGACCTGCACATGGACATGAACCCGGCCCTTTATCCAGCCCTGAAGGCCCGACTCAACATCCAGGAACGGGTGGCCTGAAAAGGTCACCCATGCCCTTTTTCCGGTGGTGCTGCCGTTCCAGCCCGGGTTCCTTTGACCCCTGAAGCGGAAAAGTGTATGAATAAGATGGTTGCACTTAGAAAGGGGCGGGTGAGGTTCGGTTTTAAGGGAAGCCATGACGGAAGGTCCATGACCAGGTTGAAGGAGAGGATGGAAGGTGGTTCCCGGGCCGGGGCCTGGACGGAATTCATGCCCACGGACCGGGAGGATTACCTGCTCCAGAGTGACCGTTACATCGCCCTGGAAGGGAAACTGGTATCCTTCCTGACCTGGCAGAAGGTGATCCAACCGAACCATTTGACCTATTTCAGGTTCGGCGTCGGATTGTTCCTGCTTCTATTCTTTCGGCATCTCTCTTATCTTCAAATCTTCCTGCTGGCGATCGTGGGATTGCTGTCGGATTTCTTTGACGGTGCCCTGGCGAGGGCGGCATCCAGGAAGACACGCCTGGGAATCCTGATCGATCCCCTGGCCGACAAGTTCCTTGCCCTCACCATCGCCTTTATCCTGCTGGAAAGGAAGGTCCTCGACCCGGTGATCATCGTCATCATGCTTCTCCTGGAGGCCCATGTCCTGCTGATCCCCTTGATTTCCCGGGTAAGGAGGAGGAAAGGATTCCTCCGGGCCGGAGATCCTTTCCTGGTGGTGCGGGCAAGACAGATGGCCGCGGGGAAGATCAAGTGTTTTCTTTACGGCGTGGCCTTTCTGGGGTTACTCTTTGCAAAAGCCCTCTCCTCCTCTTTCCTCATGGCGGTTTTCGAGGGGGTACTCGTGGCGGGACTGGCGGTGGGCATGGTTGCTCTCTTCATATATCTCCACACCTGGTGGATCAGGGATCCGGTGAGCGCTGAAATGGGCCGGTCCGACGCAGGAGAACCGGAAGGTGATCGGGGAAATTATGGATCGGGACGAGAAGGTTACGAAAGTTGAAAAGGGGGGGCTGGATGCCGGTGACGTCCTTCGGCTCTCGCCCAGGGAGCTTTTCGAGGATCTTCTGGGAGAGCCCGAGGAGCGCGGTTATGATGGAAAGATGTTGAAAGAGATCTCGGAGAAGGCACGGTTTTTCGCGTGCGAACGGTTGAGCAGCCCGGAAAGGGACGGAGAGAAGGAATGAGTTTTACGAGCGCCTGGGGGAGTGCGGGGCAAGGATCAACGAAGGAGGGCTGAGGCCGCGGTTGATCCGGGGGCGGCGGATTCCCCTTGCTGATGGGGAGTGAATGGTTTTTCCATGAAGCAGGCACTGCAATACGGGAGACCCTGGGTCTTGCTCTTCCCGGTCCTCATTTGGACGCTTTGGGGGTGCGCTGGATGTGCACCTGTCCTTACCCGGCCCTCTGCGCCCGCAAAGCCCATCCATCCGAGGCCTCTCCCCATGGCGGGCTATGCAGTCCAGGTCGGGGCGTTCTCAAAGCTGGAGAACGCCGTTCGCCTTACCGCTTCCCTTGAGGACCAGGGAATGGAGGCCTATTACTTCAGAGACCGGGACGGCCTTTACAAGGTCCGGTTTGGAAATTTCCCCACCCGGCAAGAAGCTCGAAGAACGGCCGGACATTTACAATGGATAGGGATCTTGGAAAGTTTCTATATCGTCAGCCCGGATGAATCCCCGGCGGCGAGATCCCGTATTCTGGGTGTCGGCCGTCTCAGGGAGGAGATCGTTGAGACGGCCGAAGGATTCCTGGGCATTCCCTATCGCTGGGGAGGCTCTTCCCCCGGGGAGGGGTTTGACTGCAGCGGGTTGACCATGGCGGTCTATAGGTTGAACGGCCTGGACCTCCCGCGGTCCTCCCGGGAACAATTCCGCCAAGGCGTTCCCGTGGACCCTGGGGATCTTTCGAAAGGGGACCTCGTGTTTTTCGCGACATCCGGGATGCATAAGGTCTCCCATGTAGGGCTCTACGCGGGGGAGAACCGCTTTATTCATGCGCCGGGGAAGGGAAAGAGGATCCGGATGGACTCCCTTTCCCATCCTTACTATGCAAGGCGTTTCGTGGGCGCCAGGACTTACCTGGAAAGAGGCATAAAGGGGAGATCATCCAAGTCATCGGGGCGAGGACCAGAGGACCCGGAAAGTGGTTCATGAAGGGATGCCGTCGGGATAGACGGCCCATTGCATGTTCTGCGGGAGGGGGCAACCCCTTGAACGGCGCACACCGGCGGAGGCATGCCGGAGAGTTTCCTGCCGGCTTTTGGGGGCCAGGCACTTCCGCCAAACGCCGGTGCCGGGGTGAATTCGGCAGCCCAAATTCCAGAGAAAGGGAGTGGATAAGACCGTGAAGGATGAAATCAGGAAGCGGGTGTTGGAGGCTATAAGCCTCGTTCCGGAGGGCCACCAGACCGATGCGGTCATCAAGGAGGTCATCCGGTGTATCCTCTATTGGGTTCTTTTCAACCGGGGGCTCCGACCGGTCCCGGCCTTTCGGAATCCACGCTACCCGGAAGGCCCCGTGGATATCGCCGGTCTGAAGGATGATCTAACGGTGGAGGCGGCCTTTTGCAGTGGTCCGACGATCGAGCTGGACCATGTAAAAAGGTTGGAAAGGGTCCTTTGCGAAAAGAAATATGTGATCAGTTTTTCCAGGAACCAGAAGAAGGTCAAGATGAGCACCTTCTATCTGAAACCCGGGATCGAGCATATCCAGATCTTCGAGGATCCGGCGGGTTCCTGAACCGAAGGCCCGGGAGTACCGGGAGAGGGTCCAATGAAGAACTCTTCAAAGGTTATGGAGAAAGGCGATTGAGGAGACTCATCGGGGAATTGAGGGAGCGGGTCCGGTCACATACTGAGACCTGCGAGGTGTTGACCGAAGACATGATCTGGCGGAGACACGGCACCCTCTTATGGAAGGCCCGGAAATTTGAAGGCTCCCCGGTATTTTATCCCGTGTACAGATGCGGGGAACTGTACTCCTATTCCGTGCTTGCCTTGATACTCCATAAGGGATTCCTGAACCTGAACGGAAATGCCGTGAGGGAGGCCGAGGGCCGGGATTTCATGTACTTGTCCGGCCTGGAGACGATCGATACCGAGATCGTGCGCCTGGGGGGACCTCACCGGTGCGGGTTCGGTATCACGGATACCGATGAATACGCCCGCCGGATCGCCCGTGCCCTCGTGTCGGATGTCGGGAGAGTGGAAAAAGAGCATCCTGGTTATACGAATATTGTGCTTTGCGGCGGCAGGGACAGCATGAATCTCTTGCTTCTTCCTTGGAAAAACCCGACTGTCGCGGCCAGCGCCGAACCGAACCACCGATTCGTCCGCCGATTTATTTCAGAGAACGACCTGGGCTATCGGTTGATCCATCTGGAAGACCCCTACGAGGAGGCCACTCTGGACCGTGAGATCCTGGAGAATTGCTGCCGCGCCGATCTCGCCCACTGGCGGTGGGGTGTCTCTTTAAAGCGCTTGTCTGATGAATATGGGAGAAAGGTCCTTTTCTGGAAGGGACAGGTGGCGGATCTGTACACCACTTCGAAGTGGAAAGTTTTTATGCATCGCCCCAGAAGAGGTCACTTGCTGGCCCGCAAGGTGTACAGGCGGTTGGGGGGCGGACTGCTTCCGCAACGACTCAACCGGGCCATCGGACGGCGCATCCAGCCCGGGGTGATCCGGGATACCTGGGATCGCTGCGCAATGCTTCAGGGATGCCACATGGGATTCATCCGCGAAATCGCCGACTGCCTGGTACTCTCCGCCTACCACGGCCCGGAGGTCGTCAAAGTTTTCGAGGAAGCGGATCTGGCGTCAGTTTCCCGGGAAGATATGCGGGACCGCGTGGGGAGGATCCTCCATGGGGAAAAGGTGCGGTATCCGCCCCAAAATCCGGCCCCTCCCGTTTCAAGGATCAGGGTCGGATTAAGCCGCCCCGATCGTTTCTTATCGCTCCTGGAGGCAGGGGGAATCGAGATCCGAAGGTGAGTACAGGGGGCTGCGCGGGGTGTTCTCCGGCGATCTGTTTATAATAAAATCAGCTGGATACCTATATAATGTTTGCTCTCACATTCGGGTTCCTGTAGTGCCCATCCATAAATAGGCAATTTTGTTCAAGGTCAAGGAAGGCGAAGATTTTAACCGCCCCGCTTGGGATACTAAGCGGGACAGGCATCCATACATTGAAGTATTTCGAGGATTAAAATCTGAGCCTGACCTGTCTGCCGTGCCTGCCTATCCCGTTGGAACGGCAGATAGGCCCGGCACAGGCAGGCGCAGAGATTGAGGAAAAGGGCCATTTATGGATGGGCACTAAGTAGGCCGGCGGAGGGGAATATGTCAGCCTGTGCTTGAAGCGGCAAATCCTGTTTTTGGACATGAGTGATGGAAAGAGACAATACCGCGATGCCGCCTGCCGGCAAAGACAACCCCGCCTGCCGGCAAAGACAACCCTATCGAATTTTCCATTGTCGTGATCGGTCTCAATGAAGGACGGAATCTCCGGAAGTGCCTGGAGTCCGCAAGAAAGGCGGCCCCGGTCGGTATCCCACACGAACTCATTTATGTGGACGGGGGCTCGGAAGACGGCAGCATGGAGATTGCCGGAAGAGCCGGTGCAGACGTGGTACTCGGCGGGGATCGGAAAAGACGGGCTGCGGAGAATCGCAACCTGGGGCTTCAGGTCGCGAGGGGCCGGTTCATTCAGTTCCTGGATGGAGACATGACCCTGAATCCCGAATGGCCTTCAACCGCCCTGGAATTCCTCCAGCGGCATCCCCGCGTGGCCGCCGTTTGCGGGAATATCCTGGAATCCAGAAAAGGGCTGTTTTACCAGGCCCTGGAGATAGACTGGAATCCCGGGGAGGGCGAGGTGCGTCATTGCGGGGGAGCGGCTCTTTGGCGGCGGGAAGTTCTCGATGAGGCTGGGGGGTTCCCGGAGACCGTCTCTTACGGCGAGGAGCCCTATCTTTGCTGGAAGGTCAGGAACCGGCTAGGGTTCAAGATCTACCACTTGAACCGGCCCATGGTCCGACATGATTTAGGTTTTTCAGGCTGGGGCGATTACTGGCACCGTGATGTACGTTGCGGAGAAACCTATGCGGAGATCGCATCCCTTTGCTGGCGGTCCCGCGATCCCCTTTGGCTGAAGGACGCCCTCGGGAACCTCCTTTGGGCCGGAGCCTTGGCAGCGGTTCCTATCCTCTTGATCACGGGACCGGCCAGGGTTCGATGGGCTGTGGTCCTGGCCGCCTTACTCGTGGTCATCCGAAAAGGCATCCAGATGATACGAAAGGGCAATTCCCCACAAGTGGCCTTTCTGTATGCCCTGCAGGTCTATTTCTCAAAGATACCTATTGCCTGGGGCGAGTGCCGGTGGATCTTCCGCCGATTTCGCGGATTGAAGGGGCGGCACCCCTTTGGTTAGGAGGG